>NZ_JBOZRT010000023.1:0-32995 GCF_050789165.1 Azospirillum sp. | reverse complement strand
GCTCGGGGGTATGCCGCTTCCGACGGGCCATTCCTTCCTCCTCCTGAGTGCCCAGCCTTCACATAGGGGCTGGAGCGGGTTCAGGGGGGCAGGTCACCTCTACCTAGGTTCTCTCTTCAGAGACACTTAAGTTTCCCCCCCTTACCCCCCGTTCCCCCTCTAAGGGGCAACCTAATTCCTCCCCCTTTGCTAGGGTGCAACCCAATCTCCCCTAAGGGGCATTGAGCTTGGAGTGTCTTCCCGGAGGGGGGCTGTGTACGGGCTTAGGTGTAGTCACTATACCGAAGCCCTCCCAAGGAGCACGAGCACATGACCGCAATCCAAGTTGTCGTGGATCTTCCGTTCCTCGCGTCGGAAATCAACGACGCACACAAGCAAGTTCAGTATCACGCTAAGGGAATGCTGCTGGACGCAAAGCGGGCCGGTGAGGCTCTGATTGCTGCTAAGGAACAGTGTCGCCACGGTGAGTTCAAGGCGTGGGTGGAGAATAACACCCATGTATCATTTAGAACCGCCCAAAGATACATGAGGGTGTATGAGGTATCGTCTTCCAAATGCGTCAACCTTGACGCTTTTGAGGGTGGTGTCGTCGCTTTCCTAGACGCACACGCCACCAAGCGTGAAGAGGCACCTAAGCCCCCTCCCCAGGACTTCACCAGAGAAGACGCTGAGTGGGTCCTGAAGGTCAACGCAAGAGCCGAAAGGGGCGACGGCGGGGAACGGGATGTAGCCAAGCGTAAACTTGAAGAGTTCGCAAAGGGCTTTGGAGGCTTGGTGTAGTGACTATACCGAACCCTGAGAGGATGGTCTGGTGGCGGTGAAGGGGGACCCTAAACGCGGGGCACCCCATATCACGGATACGCACCGGAAAAAGCTTTAGGCTTCAAGTATCCGGTAGACGCTGGCCCGACCGATCCCGAGCCGCTTGGCTATCTCCGTGGCACCAAGCCCCTCTTGGTCCCTAAGCCGTCGCACCTCGGCTGCATCAATGGACGGCTTCCGGCCCTTGTAGACACCTTCTGCCTTCGCCTTCGCAATCCCCTCCATCTGACGTTCCCGCCGAAGGTTCGTCTCAAACTCAGCGAACACGCCGAGCATGTCTAGGAACGCCTTGCCCGCTGCCGTGCTGGTGTCTACCGGCTGTTCCGTCGCCTTCAGGTCCGCACCCTTGGTCCTCAGTTCCCGCACGATATCCTGAAGGTCCCCGATGGAGCGGGCCAAGCGATCAATGCGGGTGACCATGAGTGTGTCGCCAGGGCGAAGGAACTGCATGAGGGTGTCGAGTTCGGTCCGTCCGTTCCGGCTGGTGCCGCTGGCCTTCTCCGTACGGATCACATCGCACCCTGCATTCCTAAGCGTCTCTTCCTGAAGAGTAAGGTCTTGGTCCGTGGTGGACACCCGAGCGTAACCGTAGACGGCCATAACACCCGCTCCCTGTCTCGTTTGGGTCTAGACCATCTCACATTGCCGTCTCGGAATTCGGTTGTCAACCCAAATGAGACACGGAAAGCCTGGGCTCGGCTGTCTCGCTTGGACGCCTTGGTTGGGTATACCAAAATGAGACGGCACATGGCTTGGGTTCATGGTGACAATTCGGGCGCTAGCTACCCGACCCCTTCCTTGGTACAGTTTTCCAGAGGAAAACCAGAACGGGGGGGGATGAAATGGAGAGAGAAGACTTGCGCGACCCAGATGCGGCTTATGCGGAAGGCTACCGCGCCGGGCAGCGGGATTTGAGGCGTCAGGTAGAAACAATGCTGAAAAACTTTCTCAAGGAACGCGAACTCGTCAATAGCGTGTTGGCCGACCCAGATGCTTTGATTGCGTACGCTAAGAAGCATCCTGAGTTTGAAAGCGCCATCACTACTGCCGTCCTTGTCATGCTCATGGAAGGTGCTGACGACAAGGCAAACGCATAGCGCGCCCCAGATGCTACGCCAGAGCCCGCCAGAGCCTCCGTGGTGCGTTCTGCGGCCCGTCAGGCACGACGTAGCGGCCAAGCCTAAGGTGTGCCAGTGGGCTTCCCAGGCGCCTTTGCAGCGGTCGGGGCGGGTAGGTGGTTTCCCGCCTTCGGTTCCTCTTTCCGCTCCACCTTCTCCGTCCGCCCGATGTTCCCGACGTTCATTGTCGAGGTGTTGCCGTGACGGTCGGTGTAGGTGCGTTGTTCAGTTTCACTGCGATTTTCTCGCAGTGACCTGACCATGAACTCACTCGTTCCTGTCCGCCGGGCAATCTCCCGGTTGGACCACGAGGACCACTCGGGAACTTCCAGCAGCCGCAGCACAGCCCTTCGCTTGTCCGCGTTGGTCCGCCTCAGGCCATGCGTTGCGTTCGCCCCGACGCTGAAGAGGATAGCGTCCCGCTGGGTACCTTGGCGCACCCGTCACGCAGCCCATAGGATGCCCGTGGGTGCGTTCTGGCTCCGTTTAGGCCCCCAAAGTGGCGGCGTGAGCTTGGCCGCATGGGCGGGCATCCTAGGCAGCCTAGCGGCGATCTGCTCCGATCCCGTCTGAAGGGCGGGGGTGGCGCCAAGCGCAGCACCAGGGCGACGGCCCCACGGGGGGAAAGCGGCAGTTCAGGAAATAGCGATAGGCATCGCAGATTTTTGAACTAAAATAGAGCTAACACCCAACCAACATCAAAGCCCACTCCATGCGCCATTCCGTTCCACTTCTAATCACCCTCCTGTCCGTTTCTGCATGTACCCAAAGGATGATCCCTATCGTGTCCATTGAGGCAGAGACACCAGCCTCTGTAATCATCCAGTACCACAACATCAAGTTCGGCTTGGGCAACGCAACGCAAACAGCCCAGGCGTCTTGCATGAAGCATGGGAAGAACGCCCGTTACATTAGAGAAACCTTCCAGATCCCCTCGGATGATCCTGGGGGATGGTATCGGGCCGTCTTCGATTGCGTCTAGGAGCCCCAGGGAAGCCCGTACAGGGCATCTGGGTCCTGGGAGGTACCAGCCTAGCGGAGCCAGCTAGGGCTTATTCTAGGGCATCCCGCAGACTAGCTCCAGGTCAATTCCGGGTCCACCAGAGGTTCCCCCCTCATGTGACCTTGGCGTACCTGAGTGATGGGGGATAGGTATTTAGTATCGTGTTACCTTTCTTTATCGGCATGCTTTAGAAGCCTTCTCAACGATTTCGCGGCCCTTCTGCGTGAGCGATGCCGCTTTGTTTCGGCGGTCCCCAGGGATTTCATAGGCGGTCATTAGCCCTTGCTCCACGAACCAATCAACAATGCGAGAGACAGTTGATTTGCTCAGATCCGTGAGCACGCCCACTTTCTTGAAGGAGATACCATCAAGATTTGCCACCAGCACTAGCACATGGGCGTATTGAAGTGGCTTCTGGTCTAACGTGTCCCTCAATCTAGCGAGGGCCGATAGCAGCCCGACAGATCCCTGAGGCGACATTTTCCACTCCCGTTTACCGTTATTCTGCAACGCCATAATCAATACAAACTATGGTTGCTGTCAACGGGTGGTGGGATTTCTTTTTTGGCATTTGGTTACGTGAAGTTATCATGCCTGGATTTTGAGCTTACCGCGCGCGTCCCTATCCCAGTCCCGATAGGCGCCCCAGGTTTCGGTACCGGCTCGCACAGCGGCACCCAGGTAATCCGGGGCTTTCGGCTCGGGGATTTGATTGATAGTGGATTGCGCACCCGCTCGGACGCCTTCCATGGTCGCTTCGATCTGCGCCGACTTGCGACTGAAGTTGGTCTTTACGGTTTCGGTAAAGCCCGATTGCTGACGCTGGAAGTCAGCCAATAGGGCATCAACGGACAGGCCCGAGATACCCGCCTCACCGGCAGCCGTAGCCGCCTTAGCGCGCGCCTTGGCACCCTCAAGGGCAGTGTCAGTGATGCGCTGAGAGGCGTTCTCCAATTCCTGTTGGCGCTGAAGCTGAAGCTGATCGTAGCTGTTGATCGTCGCGACACGCGCCGCCTCGGCCTGTGCCTGGGCGTACTCCTTGCCCCGCTTCTGGGCTTCCATCTGCCCAGCAACGGAACCCAAGGCCCCCAGAGCGGAAACCGCCGTGCTGATGTAGAACATCTCGGCCGCAGTCAGGCCAGTGACCACAGGTGCGATGGCGCCACCGGCCATGGCTGTTCCGGCAGTCGCACCAGCAGCGGCAGCCGCACCGGCAGCGCTGAGGGCCGCACCAGAGCCAGCCGCAGCGGCAGCAGTCGTGCCCGCGAGGGTGGCTGTGGTAGCTGCACCAGCCGCCGCGCTACCCGCAGCAGCAGCGCCAGCGGCAGCCGCAGCGGGAGCTAAGAAGAAGCACACGTGTTGAAATCCTTTCGATTGATGGGTAAACAAAAAAGCCCACCACAGGGGAACCTATGGTGGGCCTTTGGTGGTGAGTGCTTCAGTGAGCCGATATGGTCTTTCCATATAGCGGCGCTTTGATAAGCCAAATAAGGCTGCATACCGCTTTTTCTGCGCTAAAGGGGCCTTCTTGGTTTGCGCCAAAGTTAAGCCCTTGGTCCGCCCATATCCGTTCGAGAAGAGAGGCGGAAGCAATCTGGAAGCGGCACAAGGTTCTTCCGGTGCTTTTGAACCCTTTCCGAGACAGGAACTCGGTGGCTGGCATCGGCTTGTTATCGGTCCCGTCAAGACCATTGTCGATGACCGTCTTAAAGTTGAGAAATATGCACTCCGTAGCCAGGAGGTGCGCTTGGTGATCCGTGGTGATTTCGCGTGCGGTCATGGCTGTTCCTTTCCGGTTGTCGGATGCGTTGAGACGCAAGGGGCCGTCGCCGGTGTAGTGACTACACCGACACTGACGGGCCTGTTGGGGGATGCTGACGGGCACCGATGACGGGCCGTCCTTCAGCTAAGGTGCAACCAATTGTGGGTCACACATTTACCCGCGTCCGGTCGATGACTTTGGGAGCGGGGAGGAAGGCCTATCATCGGTGCAGTCGCTACACCAACTTGACGGGCCGTCCTTCAGCTAGGGTGCAACCAAATGTGGGTCACACAATTCAGCACGGGCAGGTTGGGGGCTTTGGCCGGTGGCCCACCGTTGATGCAGTGACTACACCGAACAGGCGGACCACCATCAGCCAGGACGTGGCCTTACGCCGCCCTCAACCAGCGCGGCCGACGCTGAGCAGCCAAGGCCCAGCGACGAGGTAGCTTTCCCCATCTTCCCTCCAGGCTTCCAAGAAGCGGAAGTTCCGCCCCTCGGGATGGGCTACGGGCTTCACAGGGCCACGATAGAAGCCAATCCAGAGGCAGACGGAGTTCAGGCGCGCGACCAATCCAGAGCAACGGGAAAAGGTAATGTTAAGGCGCATTGGTATTCTCCATAGATTGCGCCGAAAGTGGTAACACAAAGCATGGCGAGTTCAACGATCTTTATTTGTATTATATCTAAGACCGGCTTACGTCTGATGCGGTTTAGTCTCATACCACTTCAAATTTGAAGCCGTCGTATTGAATTTTATCAATGACTTCTTTACGTTGCTTCATGGTCAAACCGTCCGGGTTATAGACCCTGTACGTGATGCCGTGCTTCTCATGCCCGATGATTTCAGCCGCCTCAGTCTGTGGAACCCGCGCGCGCTCAAGGCAACGGACAACGTTCTTGCGGAATGAGTGGAATGCCTTTCTCCCTACCCCGATCACCTCGCGATCACGGCGGAAGGTGCTGAACGCCTTAGAGGCATTCCAAGACAGCTTCTCGTCTGGACCGCCGGGCTTCAGTTGGGGCCACAGGCGTTGCTTCGGGTCATTGGCACGCCGATCCAGCAGCCACATAAGCTTGTCGTGAAGAGGAACGGGACGGACACCAGCATCAGACTTTGAAGCCACAATATCGAAGTGCCATATCCCGTTTTCCTGGCGCACGTTCTCCCAGGCAAGAGAGCAAATCTCGTTCAGTGGCATCCCCGTATAAAGACCAACCATGGGTATTTCCCAAAGGATAGGATTGGCTGGGCGTGGAATGAACAGCCTATTCAGTTCATCCGTCTCAAACGGAACGTACTCGTCAGAGTTCTTCTTATTCACAGGTCGGAATAGCCCATCAAACGGGTTGTCCCCTCCCGCCTCTTGCCGGGTCTTCGCCCACTTCCAAGCACAGCTAAGGGAGGTAACATAGCGGTTCAGGGTACGGACAGCCATACCCTCTTCAGCGCCCGAATAGAGTTCCTGAAGATCCTTGAAGGATCTGGATTTGGTCTTTGGAGATCGCCCCCAATTGGGATCGAATTGCGCTACAATGTCGAGGAAGCCAACGGCATCTTTCAGAGTAATGAGACGCATGGGCTTGTCAGCAATGAAATCTTTGAATAATCGAAAGACGGCTTCATACTGACATATGGTTTGCTTTTTAAGCTCAGGCTTAACGCTATCCAAGTACTTCTTGGCGCACTCACCGAATGGCATTCCGTATGCAGACTTCGCTTTAACCGTCCTCCCTTGGACTTCCCTCTGGTAGTCGTTCAGCGCGTCAATCCTGGCCTGTGTCACGGGATCGATAGGCGTGTCAGGGTTCGGGTTCTTCCGCTCCCATTCCTCTGCAATGGCGCTCAAGGCTTGGCTGACGCCACTATCCGGCCCGTCAGCATCAGCGAAGGCTCCGCCGAAGGCGCCTGTCCTGGCCTCGTCCAGTGTCTCCCGGTAGACGGCCCAGGGCTGTTCCTGGGGAGCATTGCCCCGCATAGCGTCGAATGCCTTGGACCAGTGGGCCGCCCTATCCCAGCGCAGCTTTTGAGCAAGAGACAGGTCACGGGTCTGAAGGCTTTCCACAATGTCCGCCTTCCCAACCTTAGCCCTCAGATCAGCAGGAACGCCGATCCTGAAATACCACGTCTGGCGTCGCTGCTTCAGGAACCGAAGATCCGCCATGATACCCCCAAATGGTACACGCTGATGGTACACGTTTCAGGTACACGAAGCGCCAACCAGCAAGGAAAGTCAAGGCGTCCAAGGCTTACAAGGCAAAATGGCTTAGGCTCCTGGCGCCCCAGCCACCCTCCCAAAGCCCATATTTTCCAAGCACCTTCAGCGGAAATGCCGGGTTGTATGGTACAGGTTGGCGGGGCATTCCAGCTGACCAAGCCCGTCCGTGGCGCACTCCATTATACCGGGGGGCAACCCCTCACTGCTGGCACCACAGCGCCTCTCGCGCCCGCGCCCGTTTGATCGCCATGGCATCCAATTAATCCCGAATCTTTCGGCGCTAACCATCTTGTTCTAGCCCCACTAACATTGCGCCGTTGCGCAGATTTACATCCTTGCAGATATTTTTGGCCAAGCTCCACGCTTAAGGGCCATGCCAGTTGTGTCGTCAGCAATGGCGATGGCGGCAATGTACGTTTCATATATTGCTGGAGGCGCAGGTGTCGAAATATCTCTGGCTTCAGTATACCATTGAAAAGCTTGAGACAGACTGGCGCAGAATTCCAGCCAACCAGACGGCCAATATTGCCGGCGTTGATGTTGAAATTTATGGAGCCGTTACGGTCTCTGGAGGCTGGAATATACGGCGGTTGGTATCGGCATCGTTCGAACTTCCGAAGTCCGCCCACACCAACTTTGCAATGAATGCGAAGGTCGGTGAAACCTACTGGTCAGACACCCCTCGGTCCGTGGCTGACAACGCGACAATTCCGTACGAGTATGCTATTGTAAAACCGTCAATTGATCCCGTAAGCCTCAGCCAGTGGGCAGAAGCACTTTTCAACAGCGCAGTTTATGTGGCCGGCACAATCCTTAATGCTGTCACCGATTCTGTCCTCATAGAGAAGTTGTCATCCACTGGCCTGGCGGTCTTTTCCGCTTACGGTACTTACAATACAGTTGTGAGCAATCTAGACAAGCAAATGACTTTGTTAAATGGTGGCATGAGTGGACAAATTGGCCCCGACGAGATGTTTTCGCAGTTCCTGAAGGACGCAAATCAATATGGCATAGACCTTGCCGGTTCGGGCATGCCGTATCCGCTGCACCTCGCAATGACGGAAATCGCCCTGTTTAAATCGCCGGCCGGTTCCGCAGGATACGCATACGACTCTGTATCCGGGAAATATAAAGACCTAAGCGCCAAAGCCGTTAATGCACTGAATGGATTTACGGGAAGCTCATCCAATGACGGCTTCTTAGGAGGCGCCGGCTCTGACAGAGCAAACCTGGGGGACGGAAATGATATCGTAGAGGGAGGGTATGGCAACGATACCCTTCAAGGCGGTGCGGGGAACGATACCATGGATGGCGGCCCCGGCTTCGACACGGCCGTATTCACGGGGAAGCGATCCGATTATACGATTACGCGTTCAGGCAGCAAGATCACTGTGAGCGGGGCCGATGGAACGGATACACTGAGTGGCTTCGAACGCCTTCAGTTTGACGACCGTATCGAAGTCGGCAGTCAGGCATCTCCACAAACGCCAGCGACCGC
Source organism: Azospirillum sp. (assembly GCF_050789165.1). Classification (NCBI taxonomy): domain Bacteria; kingdom Pseudomonadati; phylum Pseudomonadota; class Alphaproteobacteria; order Rhodospirillales; family Azospirillaceae; genus Azospirillum; species Azospirillum sp. The sequence goes on along the minus strand of NZ_JBOZRT010000023.1, from coordinate 24,573 downwards.
CCTTACCGCCGCGTCCGGCGGGACCAGCCTCAGCATCCAGCAGGTCTCAATGGCAGACACCGTGGATGCCGCGCGCGGCGTCCTGTCGTCCAAGGTGCAGGTGAATGGCCAGGATGTTACGGGTGTCCCCGCTACACTGAAGAAGGGCTGGAAGGTCGGCACCGTGGCGGACGTCACCGGGGACGGCGCGCCGGAAATCTTCTTCTTTGGCGTGGACACGGTGAACGGGGTGGGATCGGGATACGGCGCAACATGGTCGCTTAACGGCGCCGGCGCGGTGACGGATGCCCGGGTTCAGATTCAAATGAAGCGCCAAGGATGGGAAGTGGCTGGCGCCGCAAACGTCAATGGCATCAGCGGCGACGAAATTCTCTGGCAGAACACCCTGACAGGAGAGAAGGCGATCTGGACGGACAGCAACCAGGACGGGACCTTCGACGGAGGGTTCGTAATTACCGGCCTGGGAAGCGATGCCTCCGAAAGAATCATTGGTGTTAGCGATATGAACAAGAACGGGCAGCAAGAGCTTCTCCTGTTCAATGACGCCACGAATAAGCTGAACGCCTATGAGGCCACGCCGGTTGCCGGAGGCAGCATCGCGGTATCATTGTCAGGCACCTACAACACTTTTGCAGAATACCAAAGCGCAGCGGCCGCCGCAGGGGCGGGATATACGGTGTTCCCGTTCGTCGCCTGATCCATCGACAGCGATGGGAAGCAGCCTTGCAGCTGCGTCCCCACCCCTTCCCCGGCCATCCCCTCGGGTTCACCGCGGTGACCGTCGGGGGCCGGAGAGGGGAAGGACGCGCACACCTCAGCGCGGGCTGCGCGCTCGGGGATGCCCCGGCGGCGGGCAATACCGCTCTGGTTTAGATCGAGGCGTTCGCCGTCAACGAGTCGCCGGAGTCCCACAGCGCCCCCGCCAGCCGCACGGCCGAGGCGGCGGCGACGCGGCGGCGGTACTTCGGCGCAACGAGGGTGGTCCTGACGGCCTTGCACGCCGTGCGGACCGCTTCGGCGAGGATGGTCGCCGCACTCTCCGACCAGGGTTGACCCTCCAGGCCGTCGAGGCCGGGCACCAGCACCGGCGCCGAGGCGACGCCGGTCAGCGCCGCCCGCAGGCCGGCCAGCCGGCCGCCCTCGCGACGCAGGGCGACGGCGACGCCGGCCAGCGGGAAATCGACGGAGTCCCGGATCCGCACCTTGGCGTAGCCGGCGACGAATCCGGCCGGCGGCGGCACGTGGATGGCGGTGACGATCTCCCCCGGCCGCAGCGTCAGATGCGTGCGTCCCTCCTCGTGGTAGACGTCGGCCAACGGCAGCAGGCGCACGCCCCCGTCTCCCTGCACCTCGACCTCGGCGCCGAGGACCATCAGGGCCGGCGCCACGTCGCCGGCGTACACGGCGTAGCAGCGCTCGCTCTTCTTGACGGCATGGCAGACCTCGCCCTTGAGCTTCAGGCAGTAGCCGTTGGCGGCGCGCCACCAGTCGCTCTGGTTGAGGTACACGCAGCGGGTCTCCTGGCACAGGTTGCCGGCCAGCGTCGCCGCCACGCGGTGGGTCGGCCCGGCGACCGACGCCGCGGCCTGCGCCAGCGCCGGCCAGCCGTCCTGGACCCGTGGGTCCTCGGCGATCCGCGCCAGGCTCACGGTGGCGCCGAGCCGCAGGCCGTCGGTCCCGACCTCCATCTGGTCGAGCCCGGCCACCGCCGTCAGATCGACCAGCGCCGGCGGCTCGCCCATGCCGCGGCGCAGGTTGGGCAGCAGGTCGGTGCCGCCGCCCAGCGGCCGGCCGCCCGGCGCCGCGGCCAGCGCGGCCAGCGCGTCGGCGACGGAGGCCGAGCGGTGCAGGCGGAACGAAGGCATCAGCGTCATTATTCGGTCTCCTTGCACCCGGCCTCTTTGGCGTCCAGCAGGTCGGCGATGCGGTCCGGCGTCAGCGGCACGGCGTGGGCGCGCACGCCGACGGCGTCGTGGACGGCGTTCATCAGCGCGCCGATGCAGCCGGCCAGCGGCCCTTCGCTGGCCTCCTTGGCCCCGAAGGGGCCGTTGGGGTCGATGCTCTCGACGATGTGGACCTCGATGTCCGGGCTCTCGGCCATGGTCGGCACGCGGTAGTCGAGCAGGTTGACGGCGATCCCGCGCCCCTCGTCCCAGCGCGTCTCCTCCGACAGCGCCTGCCCCAGGCCCATCCACACCGCGCCCTGGGTCTGCCCCTCGACCGCCAGCGGGTTGAGCGCCCGGCCGACGTCGCTGGCCACCCACACCTTGTGCACGCTCACCTTGGCGGTGACCGGGTCGACCGAGCACTCCACCACCAGCGCGGCGTAGGAGAACCCCATGGAGGCGCCGATGGCGCTGCCGCGGATCGCCTTGTCGCCCTGGAACTCCCTGGGACAGGTGAAGGTGCCCTTGACGGTGATCGTGCCGGTGTCGACCAGCGCCTCCTTGACCGCCTCGGAGAAGGACAGGTCCGGCTCCCGGCCGCCGGCGGCGCGGAAGGACTCGCCCAGGCACTCGACCTCCTCCGGCCGGACGCCGAGCCGGCGGGCGGCGGCGGCGATGAGGATCGCCTTCAGGTTCTCCGCCGCCTGGATGGCGGCGTTGCCGACCATGAAGGTGACGCGCGAGGAGTAGCTGCCGTTGTCCTTGGGAGTCAGCGCGCTGTCGGTGCTGACCACGCGCAGCCGCGACCAGTCGCAGCCCAGCACCTCGCCCACCACCTGGGTGACGATGGTCGAGGACCCCTGGCCGATGTCGGAGGCGCCGGTCAGGATGGTGACGCCGCCGTCGAAGTCGAGCTTGAGGTTGATCACCGCGTGCGGCTCGCCGGTCCAGTGCTTGGGCGTCGAGGTGCCGGAGACGAAGTGCGAGCACGCCATGCCCAGCCCGCGCCCCGGCGGCAGGCGGCCGCGGCGCTCCTTCCACCCGGACGCCGCCTCGACGCGGTCCAGGCATTCGGGCAGGCCGTAGCTCAGCACCTTCTGCGCCATCAGCGTCGTCGTCGGCGCGTCCAGCAGGTTGGCGCGCCGCACGGCGAAGGGGTCGAGCCCCAGCTCGCCGGCCATCTCGTCGAGCAGCGCCTCGAAGGCGGCGCGCATGTCCACGGTGCCGTGGCCGCGCATCGCCCCGCAGGGCGGCAGGTTGGTGTAGACCCGCCAGCCGTCGTACTTCACCGCCGGGATGTCGTAGAGCCCGTGCAGCAGCGCGCCGGCGTAGAGGATCGTGATGATGCCGTAGCCGGCGTAGGCGCCGCCGCGCTGCGTGCACTCCGCGGCGCAGGCGGTGAGCCGCCCGTCGCGGGTCATGCCGAGCTTGAGCGTGATGTCCGCCTGCGGACGGCCGCGGTGGGAGAGGAACGTCTCCTCCCGCGAGAGCAGGAGGCGCACCGTGCCCCCCGCCTTGCGGGCGAGCAGGGCGGCGATCACCTCGAAGCCCAGCGCCTCGGTGCGGGCGCCGAAGCCGCCGCCGAGGAACGGCTTCACGACGCGGACGCGGGCGGTGTCCATCTCCAGGCACTGGGCGACGGTCAGGTGCACGTAGTAGGGCACCTGCGTGGTCGAGTGCAGCGTCAGCCAGCCGCGCCCGGGGTCGTACTCGGCGAGCGTGGCGTTCGGTTCCAGGTGCGCGTGGTTGACCTCGGCGAAGGTGAAGCGGCGCTCGCGCACCAGGGTGGCGGCGGCGAAGCCCGCGGCCACGTCGCCGAACTCGTTGTGCACCTCGCGCTCGACGTTGCCGGGCTTGTTGTCGTGCAGGAGGACGGCGCCCGGCGCGCGCGCCTTCGCGCTCTCGAAGCACGCCGGCAGCGGCTCGAGGTCGAGGCGGATCAGCTTCAGCGCGCGGGCGGCGGTCTCCTCGTCCACGGCGGCCACCGCCGCCACCGGCTCGCCCCGGTAACGCACCTTGTCGCGGGCGAGCGGGTACTCGTTCCGGGCGATCGGCAGCACGCCGAAGGGAACGGCGCAGTCGGCGCCGGTGACGACGACGACGACGCCGGGCAGCCGCTCCGCCGCGGCGGTGTCGATGCCGCGGATGATCCCGTGCGGGATGGGGCTGCGCAGGATGCGTCCGGCCAGCGCGCCCGGCGCCGGCAGGTCGGCGGTGTATCTGGCGCGGCCGGTGACCTTCTCGAAGCCGTCGACCAAGGGGGTCGGCGTGCCGATGCGCCGGGGCTTGTCGAGCGTGGTCATGCCGCAGCCTCCGGCACGATGGCCGCCTGCACCGACTCGACGATCTTCACGTAGCCGGTGCAGCGGCACAGGTTGCCGGCCAGCGCCTCGCGGATGCGCTCGGCCGTGGGGTCTGGGTCGCGGCGCAGCAGGGCCTCCGCGGCCATGATCATTCCGGGCGTGCAGAAGCCGCACTGCGCCCCGAGCTTCTCGTGGAACGCCTGCTGCAGGCGGGTCATGCGGCCGTTGCGCGCCAGCCCCTCGACGGTCTCGACGCGGCGGCCGGCCACCTGATGGGCCAGCGTCGAGCAGGCGAGCCGCGGCTGGTCATCGACCAGCACGGTGCAGGCGCCGCACTCGCCGCCGTCGCACCCCTGCTTGGTGCCGGTCAGCCCGGCGACCTGGCGCAGATAGTCCACGAGCAGCATGGCGTCGGCCACCAGGTCCTGCCTGGGGCGGCCGTTGAGGGTAAGGTCGAGAACCGATTTCACGCGCTGTCCTCCCCGGTGGATCCGGACGAGGATATTGTTGGCCATACCAACAATATGTGCAACGGTATTTTGGTATCGGAATGCGGATTATGGGCGATGACGTGGACTTCCGCCCACTCCTTCCGTCATCCCCGCGAAGGCGCATAAGCGCCGCGTTAAGCGATTTGGAGCCGTCTCCCCGCGCTCATTCCCTCCCATTCCGTCATCCCCGCGAAGGCGGGGATCCATAGCCGACATAGCGGACGCGTTGGGAATTATGGATCCCCGCCTTCGCGGGGATGACGGAATGGGGAGGTGGTTGAACGCCGAGTGCGCGCCGAAAGCCCTTAACGCAGCGGCAAGCGTCCCACGAAGGCTCGGGCACGCGCCCCCGCCGCTCAGGCCGGCCCGGCCTTCTTGCGCAGATCGCGGACGCGGATCGCCTTGCCCTGGGAGCGCGGCAGCTCGCCGGGGCTCAGCACCACGACCCGGCAGGTCACGCCGATGATCGATTTGATGTGGTGCTGCACCTGGCGGCCGATGTGATCGTAGGCTTCCTGGCCGATGGCAAGGCCGGGCTCCGCCTCGACCTCCACGGTGAGGGTGTCGAGCATGCCCTCGCGCTGGATGACCAGCTGGTAGTGCGGCGCGATGTTGGGGAAGCCCACCAGCACCGCCTCGACCTGCGAGGGGTAGACGTTGACGCCGCGGATGATGAGCATGTCGTCGTTGCGCCCCGTCACCCGCAGGATCCGCACGTGCGTGCGCCCGCAGCTGCACGGCTCGACCGACAGCCGCGTGATGTCGCGCGTGCGGTAGCGGATCATCGGCAGCGCCTGCTTGCTCAGCGTGGTGATGACCAGCTCGCCGGCCTCGCCCATGGGCTTGGGCTTCAGGGTCTCGGGATCGACGATCTCGAACAGGAAGTGATCCTCCCAACCGTGCAGGCCGTCGCGCTCCTGGCACTCGACGGCGACGCCCGGCCCCATGATCTCGGACAGGCCGTAGATGTCGTGGGCGCGCACGCCCAGGCGCTCGTCCAGCTCCTTGCGCATGGCCTCCGACCAGGGCTCGGCCCCGCAGACGGCGATCCGCAGCGGGCCCTTCTTGAGGTCCACGCCCTCCTTCTCCGCCACCTCGGCGATGTTCAGCGCGTAGGACGGCGTGGCGCAGAGGATCTGCGCCTCGAAGTCCTGGATCAGCACGATCTGCTTCTCGGTGTTGCCGCCGGACATCGGCACCACGGTGCAGCCCAGCCGCTCGGCCCCGTAGTGCGCGCCGAGGCCGCCGGTGAACAGGCCGTAGCCGTAGGCGTTGTGGATGGTCTGACCCGGCCGGGCCCCCGCCGAGGCGAGCGAGCGCGCCATCAGCCGCGCCCAGGTGTCGAGGTCGCTGGCGGTGTAGCCGACCACGGTGGGCTTGCCGGTGGTGCCCGACGAGGCGTGCAGCCGGACCAGCTCGCTCCGCGGCACGGCGAACAGGCCGAAGGGGTAGTTGTCGCGCAGGTCGGACTTCACGGTGAAGGGGAACTTCGCCAGGTCCTCCAGCGTGCGGAGGTCGTCCGGCACCACGCCCGCCGCGTCGAACGCCTTGCGGTAGTGCGGTACGTTCTTGTAGGCGCAGCGCAGCGTCTGCTGCAGGCGCCGGAGCTGGAGGTCGGCCAGCTTGTGGCGCGGCATGGTTTCCGCTTCCGGCGCGAACATGTAGTCGGCGGTCGTCACGGACATGGCGGTTTCCCCTGCAATTCTTGTCGTTGGGCGGCGTATGTCATGCGCCGCTTCGTTCGAAGCGGCGCAGTTGCGCGATCTTGCGCTCGACGGTGGCTTGGATGTGCGCGACCTGCTCCTCGCTGAGGTGCCGGTACTTGCCGATGCCGGTGAGATACTCGCGCACCGGCCGCGGCCGAGCGGTCGGGCGGGTGAAGGTCAGCCCGGTGTCCGGCGTGTATTCCCACAGCGCGAAGAAGTTCGTCTCGACGGCCAGGCGGCAGACGTCCGTCGTCCGGTCGGAACCGAAGCGCCAGCCCGTCGGGCAGGGCGCGAAGACGTGCAGATAGGCCATGCCCGTCCTGGAGACCTCGATGGCCTTGTCCAGCTTCTCGTAGAAGTCCTCGAGGAAGGCGGTGGCCGCGGTGGCGACGTAGGAGCAGTTGTGCGTCATCATCACCACCGGCAGGTTCTTCGCCTCGGTGGACTTGCCCTTCAGCCGCTCGCCGACGGGCGTGGTCGAGGTCCACGAGCCGTAGGTCGTCGCCGAGGACGCCTGCATGCCGGTGTTCATGTAGCCTTCGTTGTCGACGCAGATGTACAGCATCGGCTCGTCGCGCTCGGCGGCACCCGACAGCGACTGGAAGCCGGCGTCCGAGGTGCCGCCGTCGCCGGCCAGCGCCATCACCTGCACGTCGTCGCGCCCGACCCGCTTGTAGTAGCGCTTGATGCCCGTGAGCATCGACGCGGTGTTGGTCAGCAGCGGGTGGAACACCGGCACCTTGGTGCCCGTGCGCCCGTTGTAGCCGACCGTCCCCATGCCGGGGATGCAGCCGGGCGGCGTCGCCACCACGGTGTTCGGCCCGACGTGGCGCAGCGTATGGCGGATCAGCAGCTCGGAATTGCAGCCCTGGCAGGCGGCAAGGCCGGGGGCGAACAGGTCCTCCCGCTCCGCCACGCGCCGGTGGATGCGCGCCGCGGTGTTCAGCGTCAGCGCGCCGCGGTCGCACGCCTTCACGCACGCCGGGTCGCCGTCGCACAGGTCGCACTTCGCCACGTGGCCGACCTGCGCGTCGCGGGTGATGCCGGCGTAGGCGCACCCCACGGTGCACAGCAGGCAGTCGACGCACCGGTCGGCGTCCCAGGCGACGACTCCGGTCTCCGCGTCCTTCGCCAGCGCGGCGGACGGGCAGTTGGAGACGCACTTGGGGTCGCCGCACTGCCGGCAGAGCGCCAGCTCCCACCCCCCGGGGGCGGTCCCGGCGGCGCCGAGGATCTGGATGCGGGACTGCACCGGGTCGTCGGTCCCGGACTTGGCCTGCGCGCAGGCGGTGACGCACTTCATGCACCCGTCGCAGTCCTGCGCGCGGAAGGCGATGGTCTCATAGCTCGGCATGCCCTGCCCTCCGCTTCAGCGCCACAGCTGCGACATCAGCGTCCGCCCGGTGTCGAGCGGCGCCGCCACGAAGTCCTGCTTCACCGGCGCCAGATCGACGCGCCGGCTGATGAGCTGCCACATCACCCCGGCGTCGATGGGCATGCCCACCGTGCACACGCCGATCAGGCGGCCGTCCTTCAGCGAGAGCCGGCTGTAGAGCCCGGCCCTGGCGTCGAGGCGCCGGTGGATCTCCACCGACGGGTCGTCCTCGCCGGCGATGCCGACGCTCACCGCGTGGCGGCCGAAGAACGGGAAGGTGTTGATCGGCAGGCCGCCGGCGTAGGGCTTGAGCGCCGGGTCGCCGGCCATCGCCATCCCGGCGATGCGGCCCTGCTCGACCGCGTCGGGCAGGATACCGTTGACGATGGGCGCCGCCCCGAAGAAGGCCCGCGCCTGCGCCACGTCGCCCGCCGCCCAGACGTCGGCGACGTTGGTGCGCATGGTGTCGTCCACCAGGATGCCCTGCCCGACGGCGATGCCCGAGCCGTCCAGGAAGCCGGTGGCCGGCCGCACCCCGGTGCCGACCAGCAGCAGCTCCGCCGGCAGCGTCTCCCCGTCGTCGAGGGTGACGGAGACCGGCCTGCCGTCCCGGCCCTGCACGGACGACACCGTGCGGCCCGTCATCAGAGCGATGCCGCGGTCGCGGAACGCCGCCTCGACGATCCCGGCCGCCGGGGCGTCCAGGTAGCCGGGCAAGGCGTGCGCCTGCCGCTCGACCACCACCACCCGCGCGCCGGCCTTGGCCAGCACCTCGGCGGCATGCAGCCCGACCAGCCCGGCGCCCAGCACCACCGCCGTCGCCGCCCCGGCCCCCGCCTCGCGCAGCGCCAGCGCGTCGTCCAGGGTGCGCAGGACGTGGAAACGCACGTCCGCCAGCCCGTGCACCGGCGGCACCGCGGGCGCCGCGCCGGTCGCCAGCAGCAGGCGCTCGTAATGCCATTCCGTGCCCGACGCCGTCCGGGCCACAGCGCCGGCGGTGTCGATGGACACCACCTCCTCGCCGCAGCGCAGGTCCACCGCCCGCGCGTCGAACCACGCCGCGTCCTTCAGCGCGACGCGTTCCGGCCTGGAGCGGCCGGACACGACGTAGGGCAGGATGGTCGGCGAATAAGGTCGGTGCGCCTCGCGGCTCAGCACGGTCAGCGAGCCCTCGGCGTCCCAGTGGCGGATGGCGGTCACCGCCTCCAGGCCGGCGTGGCTGGCGCCGACGACGAGATAGCGGGTGTGCGGCATCGTCGGTCCCCTCAGTCGTTCTCGTTGAGCCACACCGGGCCGTCCGGCGCCCGGCCGGAGGCGGCGGCCGCGAAGGCCATCTCGATGCAGCGGGCGAAGTGGCCGTCGGTGATGTCGGCGCCGGCCAGGCCGCCGATGACGCTCACCGCCGGGATCATGTGGCGCGCGTGGTACAGCGCGCCGAGCGTCTCCTGGTAGACCGGCCCGGCGTTCCAGCCGTAGCTGACCGCACGGTCGACCACGGCGACGGCGTTGACCCGGGACAGCGCCCGCGCCATCGCCTCGACGGGGAAGGGACGCATGGTCTTCACCTTGATCAGGCCGGCCCGCTTGCCGGCGCTGCGCAACGCGTCCACAGCGTCCTTGGCCGCCCCGGTCATCGACCCGATGGTGACCAGCGCCACCTCGGCGTCGTCCAGGCGGTATTCCTCGATCAGCGGCGCGTGGTGGCGGCCGGTCAGCCGCCCCCACTCGGCGTGCGTCTCCTGGATGACGCGCAGCGCGTTCCGCATGCCGTTGCACAGGCCCTTGCGGTAGCGCACGAACATGGACGGGCCGGGGCCGCCGGCACCGCCGGTCAGCGGATCGATGGCCATCGGGCGCAGCGGGTCGAGCGCCGCGTGCCAGTTGACGTCCTTGACGCCGAGGAACCCGTCCACCGCCGCCTGCGCCGGCATCTCGGCGCGCGCGACGCCGTAGCTCAGGTAATTGCCGTCGTGGTTGACGTTGACGGGGAGCATCACGTCGCGATGCTCGGCGATCCGGTAGGCCATGATGGTGGTGTCCAGCACCTCCTGCACGGTCTCGCAGTACATGTGGATCCAGCCGCAGTCGCGCACCGTCATGGCGTCCTGCTGGCCGCCCCAGACGCACTGCGGCGTCAGCATGTCGCGCGTCACCAGAGAGGCCACCATCGGCAGCCGCAGGCCCGGCGTGCGCACGTACGGCTCGAACATGAAGGCCAGGCCCGGGCCGCAGGTCGCGGTGTAGGTGCGGGCGCCGGCCAACGCCGCGCCCTGGAGCGCCGAGAGCACGCTGTGCTCGCCATCCAGGTTCAGCAGCTCGGCGTCCAGCGTGCCGTCGGCGATGAACTGCGAGACGTACTCGACCAGCGACGACTGCGGCGTGATCGGGTAGACGGCGACCACGTCGGGGCGCGACAGCACCACGCCCCAGGCGGCGGCCTCGTTGCCGTCGCAGACGATGGTCTTCGGCGCGTTGGGCAGCACCGTGGCGGCGTCAGCCATCGATTTCCTCCACCATGCTGATGGCGCGGTGCGGGCACTCCCGGGCGCAGATGCCGCAGCCTTTGCAGACCCGCAGGTCGATGTCGAACCACGCCGCCTTCTCGACGACGCACTGCACCGGGCAGTACAGCCAGCACACCGCGCACTTCACGCACTTGGCGCGGTCCACCACCGGCCGCAGCGCGCGCCAGTCGCCTGGCATCAGCCCGCTTAGCTGGGTCGCGACCGGGCACAGGTCGTCCGGAACGGCGGGTGACACGGTGGCCGACACGGCGTCAGTTCCGGGCTTCATAGCCGTCCTCCGTGCGCCGGTAGACCGTGGTGCCGGCGTAGCCGCGCTCGACCGCCGTCAGGTTCTGCGCCAGACCGGCGTCGCGGAAATCCGCGGCCTCGATGCCTTCCTTCAGCGACTCCAGGGACACCAGCCCGGTCGTCCGCGCGAACGCGCCGAGCATCACCGAGTTGGTGATCGGCCGCCCGAAGATCTCCAGCGCGACCCCGACGGCGTCGCACAGGCCGAGCGTGCCCACCGTGTCCGGTGCCGCCAGCTCCTCCACCGGGCGCTTGGTGGCCTGCACCAGCGCGCCGTGCGCGGCCATGCCGTCGAAGATGTTGACGGCGCGCCCGACCGTCGGGTCGATGCACAGCAGCGTGTCGGGACGGTAGATGTTGGTCATGGCGCGGATCTCGCGCCCGTCCACGCGCAGGCAGGCCGACACCGGCGCGCCGCGCCGCTCGAAGCCGAAGGAGGGGATGGCGACCACGTGCTTCCCCTCGGCCACCAGCGCCTTGGCCAGGATCTCGGCGGCGAGCACCGTGCCTTGCCCGCCGCGGCCGTGAATGCGGATTTCGTGCATGGGAACTCCCTCGGAGCGGCGCCGTCCGGCGCCCTTCCGGTGGTGCGTGGCGGCGGGGCTCAGGCCAGGGCGGCGGCTTTGGCGGCCTTCGCCTTCAGGCGCTCCACCGTCTTGGCGACGCCGACGACGAATCGGCCGTGCCGTGCCTTGCAGATGGTGTCCAGCGGATCCCTGGCGGTGATCTCCAGCACCACCGAGCGGCCCTGCACGTCCGCCACCGTCACCGCGATCTCCACCCACATCCCGGCCAGCGTCGGCGCGGTGTGGTCCAGCTCGACCCGGGCGCCGACGGTGTCCTCGTCGGCGTCGAGATGCTCGAGCAGGAAGTCCCGGCAGGTCTGTTCGATGTCGCGCAGCAGCTCCGGCGTGGCGTAGACGCGGCCCTCCTCGCCCATGAAGCCGATGGTGCGGTCGCGGTCGACGACGATGCGCTTGGTGGTGCCGATTCCGGGCGTCAGGCTGGCCTTCACGAGCGTGTTTCCTTTCTTCTGGTGCGGCATGCCCGGGGTAATATCCCCAAGATTCCTGTTGGCATGCGGCGTAATTGGCATTATGGTACCACTTAGCCGTTTATGCAAGCTGGATTGTTTGTTGGACCAGCGGATGGAACCCCAAGCGGCTGAAATTCAAAAAATGAACAGGAAGGAGGCGCTGCCCATGAAGGCGTACGGATCCGGTCTTCGGACCACCCTCGGCGCAGGCGCGCTTGCGCTTGCGCTAGCCCTGCACCCCACCGCTCCCCGCGCGGCGGAGCCGCCGATCAAGATCGGCGCCGTCCTGTCGGTGACGGGCGGCGCGTCCTTCCTCGGCGATCCCGAGAAGAAGGTGCTGGAGCTGTTCGTCGACAAGATCAACAAGGACGGCGGGGTGAAGGGGCGCAAGCTCCAGCTCACCGTCTACGACGACGGCGGCGCGGCCGACAAGGCGGCCAGCTTCACCAAGCGCCTGATCGACAGCGACGCGGTGGACATCATCATCGGCGGCACCACCACCGCCACCACCATGGCCGCCGTGCCGCTGGCGGAGAAGGCCGAGATCCCGTTCATCTCGCTGGCCGGCGCGGTGGTGATCGTCGAGCCCGTGAAGAAGTGGGTGTTCAAGACCCCGCACACCGACCGTCTGGCCGCCGAGAAGGTGTTCGCCGACGTGAAGAAGCGCGGCCTGAGCAAGGTCGCGCTGATCTCCGAGGACGCCGGCTTCGGCAAGTCGGGGCACGACCAGTCGGTGCTCATCGCCAAGGACCTCGGGATCGAGATCGTGGCGGACGAGGTCTATTCGCCCAAGGACTCGGACGTCACCGCCCAGCTCACCCGCATCCGCAACGCGCCGGGCGTGCAGGCGGTGTTCAACTTCGGCTTCGGCCAGGGCCCGGCCATCGTGACGCGCAACTACCAGCAGCTCGGCATCGCGCTGCCGCTGTACCAGAGCCACGGCGTCGCCTCGAAGGAGTACATCAAGCTCGCCGGCCCGGCCAGCGAGGGGGTGCGCCTGCCGGCCTCCGGCCTGGTGATCGCCGACCAGCTGCCCGCCACCGACCCGCAGAAGCCGGTGGTGACCACCTTCAAGAAGACCTATGAGGACACCTTCAGGATGGAGGCGTCGGCCTTCGCCGGCCATGCCTACGACGGGCTGATGATGGCGCTCGCCGCCATCCAGCGGGCGGGCGGCACCGACAAGGCCAAGGTGCGCGACGAGATCGAGAAGACCACGAACTTCGTCGGCACCGGCGGCATGGTGACCATGTCGGCCAAGGATCACATGGGCCTGAAGCCGGACGCGTTCCACATGGTCGAGGTCCGCAAGGGCGACTGGGCGCTCCTCGACTGACGACAGCCCCCTCTCCCCGCCGGGGAGAGGGTTGGGGTGAGGGGGTTCCGCGACGCTGGCGTCTCCGGTCCCCCGAAAACCCCCTCACCCGGCGCTGCGCGCCACCCTCTCCCCGGAGGGGAGAGGGGATCCTGGGGAGGATCCATGACGTCGACCTTCCTGCAGTTCCTGTTCTCCGGCCTCACGCTGGGCGCGATCTACGCGCTGGCGGGGCTGGGCTTCTCGATCATCTACAACGCCAGCCACGTTATCAACTTCGCCCAGGGCGAGTTCCTGATGATCGGCGCCATGGCGACCGTCTCGCTGGTCGGCCTGGGGCTGCCGCTGGAGCTGGCGATCCCGCTGGCGGTCGCCGTCACCGCGGCGGTCGGGATGGCGCTGGCGCGATTTGCCGTGGTGCCGGCCGGGGACGCCTCGGTCGTCACGGTCATCATCATCACCATCGGCGCGTCGATCCTGCTGCGCGGCGTGGCCCAGGTGGTGTGGGACAAGGAGTTCCACGCCCTGCCCGCCTTCTCCGGCACGGTTCCCATCAGCGTGCTGGGCGCCACCATGCTGCCGCAGAGCCTGTGGGTGATGGGCGTGTCGCTGGCGGTGATCCTGGCGCTCGGCTGGTTCTTCGGCCGCACCATGGCCGGCAAGGCGATGCTGGCGGTGTCCTACTCCCGGCTCGGCGCGCAGCTCGTCGGCGTGCCGATCCGGCGGGTGCTGCTGACCTCCTTCGCGCTCTCGGCGGCGCTGGGCGCCGTCGGCGGCATCGTCGTCGCCCCCATCACCTTCACCAGCTACGAAGCGGGCATCATGCTGGGCCTCAAGGGCTTTTCCGCCGCCGTCCTGGGCGGCCTCGGCAACGGGCTGGGCGCGGTGCTCGGCGGGCTGGTGGTCGGCATCGCCGAGGCGATGAGCGCCGGCTACCTGTCCTCCGCCTACAAGGACGCCACGGCCTTCGTCATCATCCTCGTCGTGCTGTTCTTCCTGCCCAACGGGCTGCTCGGCCACAAGGGGAGCGAGCGCGTATGACCTCCGACGTTCACGCTTCGGCCGCGCCCGCGCGGCGCGGCGGCATCGCCCGCGCGCTGCTGAAGCCGCGCACCGGCGGCCTGGGGCTGCTGGCGCTGACCATCGCGCTGCTGCCGCTGGCGCTGCCCAACGCCTACGCCTACGACATCGCCATCAACGCCGGGCTGAACGCCATCGTCTGCGTCGGGCTGAACCTGCTGGTCGGCTATGCCGGGCAGATCAGCCTGGGGCACGCGGCGTTCTTCGGGCTGGGGGCCTACGCCTCGGGCATCCTGACCACGCGCTACGGCTGGCCGGCGCTGGGTGCGCTGGCGGCGGGCGCGGTGCTGGTGGGGGTGCTGGCCTTCGCGGTGGCGCGGCCGGTGCTGCGCCTCAAGGGCCACTACCTCGCCATGGCGACGCTGGGGCTGGGCGTCATCATCTCCATCGTGCTCAACACCGAGAGCTGGATCACCGGCGGGCCGGACGGGCTGATGCTCGACGACCTGACGGTGCTGGGCTGGAAGCTGGCGGGCGACCGCACCTGGTACGGGATCGTCGGCGCCACGCTGCTGCTGACCGTCTGGCTGGCGCTGAACCTGATCGACTCGCCCGTCGGCCGGGCGCTGCGCGCCCTGCACGGCACGGAGATCGGCGCCCAGGTCGTAGGCGTGGACACCGCCCACTACAAGGTGCTGGCGTTCGTCGTCTCCGCCGTCATCGCCGCGGTGGCCGGCAGCCTGTTCGCCCACTACGCCGGCATGATCACGCCCGGCAAGGCCGGCTTCATGAAGTCGGTGGAGCTGGTGACCATGGTGGTGTTCGGCGGCATGGCCTCGACCTTCGGCGCCATCGTCGGCGCGGTGTCGCTCACCGTGCTGCCGCAGCTGCTGGTGGCGTTCGAGGACTACGAGTCGATCGTCCTCGGCCTCATCATGATCGGCACCATGGTGTTCATGCGCCGCGGCCTGTTCGTGACGCTGCTCGACCTCGCGAGATCATGGAGGCGGTCATGACGCTGCTGCGCGTGGAGAACCTGTCCAAGCAGTTCGGCGGCATCGCCGCGGTGGACGGGCTGAGCTTCGCGGTGGAGGCCGGCACCATCCACTCGATCATCGGCCCGAACGGCGCCGGCAAGACGACGGTGCTGAACCTCGTCACCGGCGTCTACGCGCCCAGCCGGGGGGCGGTCTACCTCGACGGCGCCGTGGTGTCGGGCAAGCCGCCGTACGAGCTGGCCGCCTGCGGCCTGTCGCGCACCTTCCAGAACCTGCAGATCTACACCTCGATGACGGCGCTGGAGAACGTCATGGTGGGCCGGCACCTGCGGCTCGACCGGCGCTTCCTGCCGTCGCTGCTGCGCCTGCCCGGCGTGGTGCGGCGCGACGAGGCGGCGCGCGAGCGCTGCATCGCGCTCATGGAGTTCGTCGGCTGCGGCCGCTACGTGGACGCCGACGCCGCGTCGCTGCCCTACGGCGCGCTGAAGCGCCTGGAGATCGCCCGCGCGCTGGCGACCGAGCCGAAGCTGCTGTTGCTCGACGAGCCGGCGGCGGGGCTGAACGCCACCGAGAGCCGCGAGGTGGACGCGGTCATCAAGAAGATCGCCGCGCAGGGCATCACCGTGATCCTGGTGGAGCACGACATGAAGATGGTCATGGGCATCTCCGACCGGATCCTGGTGCTCAACCACGGCCGGAAGCTGACCGAGGGCGCGCCGGACGAGATCGCCGCCCATCCCGACGTCATCGCCGCCTACCTGGGAGCCGCCGCATGATGCTGGAAATCCGGGGCCTGTCGGCCCACTACGGCCGCATCGAGGCGTTGCGCGGCATCGACATCGCGGTGGACGAGGGCGAGCTGGTGGCGCTGGTCGGCGCCAACGGCGCCGGCAAGACGACGCTGCTGCGCGCGCTGTCCGGCGTGCACCCGGCCAGCGCCGGCGCCGTCCGGTTCGAGGGGCGCGACATCACCGCCCTGGCGCCGGAACGGCGGGTCGACCTGGGCATCCTGCAGGTCCCGGAGGGCCGGCAGGTGTTCGGGCCGCTGAGCGTCGAGGACAATCTGCGCCTCGGCGCCTACCGGCGGCATGGGCCCGACGTCGAGGCGGACATCCGCCGCATGTTCCAGATGTTCCCGATCCTGGCGCAGCGCCGCCGCCTGCCGGCCGGCACCCTGTCCGGCGGGCAGCAGCAGATGCTCGCCATGGCCCGTGCCCTGATGGGGCAGCCGCGCCTGCTGCTGCTGGACGAGCCCAGCATGGGCCTGGCGCCGATCCTGGTGGCGGAGATCTTCGCCGCCGTGAAGGAGCTGAAACGCCAGGGGACGACAATCTTCCTGGTCGAGCAGAACGCGCACGCCGCGCTCGCGCTCGCCGACCGCGGCTACGTGCTGGAGACCGGACGGGTGGTGCTCACCGACACCGGGACCGCGCTGCTGCACGACGCGCGGGTGAAGGAGGCGTATCTCGGCCTGTGACCGGCCCGCCGTCGCCGGATCGGGTTGCCGCGGCACGCGCCGGCGCATACCCTCGACCCGAGGGTCATTTCCGCCCGTTGCACGAGGGGCGCGCGCCCATGAGCATCTCGTACCTCCAGCGCCTGTTCCGCCCGCGCTCGATCGCGGTGGTCGGCGCCACCAACCGGCCGCAGAGCGTCGGCAACGTGGTCATGCGCAACCTCCAGGCCGGCGGGTTCGAGGGGGCGATCATGCCGATCAACCCGCGCCAGGACGCGGTGGCCGGCGTGCTGGCCTACCCCGACGTGTTCAGCCTGCCGCGCACGCCCGATCTCGCCGTGCTGTGCACGCCGCCGGAGACCGTGCCCGACCTGATCGACGAGCTGGGCGTGCGCGGCACCCGCGCGGCGCTGGTCATCGGCGGCATGGACGAGGCGCAGCAGGCGCGCGCCCTGGCCGCGGCGGCGCGGCACGACCTGCGCTTCCTGGGCGGGCGCAGCCTGGGGATCCAGGTGCCGCCGTTCCGCCTGAACGCCAGCTTCAGCCACGTCCGGGCGCTGCCGGGCCCGATCGGCTTCGTCTCGCAGTCGGACGCGGTGGGCACCCTGGTGCTCGACTGGGCGTACCCGCGGCGGGTCGGCTTCTCGCACTTCGTCTCGCTGGGCGACGCCGCCGACATCGGCTTCGGCGACATGCTGGACTACCTGGGCTCCGACCCCGGCACGCGGGCCATCCTGCTGTACATCGAGGACCTGCGGGAGCGGAGGACCTTCATGGCCGCCGCCCGCGCCGCCGCGCGCAACAAGCCGGTGCTCGCCGTCAAGGCCGGCCGCCGGCCGCCCGGCAGCGGCACCGCCGGCTTCGCGGAGCTGTCGCCGGACGTGCTCTCGCTGGTCGATCCGGACGCCGTGTTCGACGCGGCGCTGCAGCGCGCCGGCATCCTGCGCGTGCGCTCCATCGACGAGCTGTTCGGCGCGGTGGAGACGCTGGCCCGCGCCCGGCCGATGCGCGGCGAGGGGCTGGTGGCGGTGTCCAACGGCGGCGGCACCGGCACCATGGCGGCGGACGAGCTGCACGCCGGCGGCCTCGCCCTGCCCGCGCTGTCCGAGCGGACGGCCGCCCGGCTGAAGGCGCTGCTGGGGCCGCAGTGGAACGGCGCCAACCCCATCGACGTCCGCGTCGACGCCACCGCGGCGCGCTACGCCGACGTGCTCAAGATCCTCGGCGAGGACGAGGAGGTGGACGCCATCCTCGCCATGCACACGCCCACCACGCTGACCAGCAGCACCGAGGCGGCCATGGCGGTGATCCGCACCGTGCGCCAGCACGGCACCAACGTGCTGACCTGCTGGATCGGCGGCGACACGGTGGCGAGCGACCGCAAGCTGTTCGTGGACGCCGGCGTGCCGACCTTCGACACGCCGGCCGACGCGGTGCGCGCCTTCCTGCACATGGTGAACTACCGGCACCGGCAGGAGTCGCTGATGCAGACGCCGCCCTCGATCCCGGCGGAGTTCCACCCCGATCCCGACACCGCGCGGCGCGTCGTCCAGCGGGCCCTGGCCGCCGGCCAGACCTACCTGAACGAGCCGCAGGTGAAGGAGGTCCTGTCGGCCTACGGCATCCCGGTGGTGGAGACGCACATCGCCACCGACCCGGCGCACGCCCGGCGGCTGGCGGTGTCGATCGGGTTTCCGGTGGCGATGACCGTCATGTCGCCGGACATCCGCCGCAAGTGGGACGTCGGCGGCGTGGCGCTCGGCCTGGAGACGCCGGGCGCGGTGGAGGCCGCCGCGCACGGCATGCTCTCGCGCGTGCGGGAGAAGCGCCCGGACGCCCGCGTCACCGGATTCAGCGTGCAGCGCATGGTGCCGCGCGGCAACGCCCGCCAGCTCTTCATCGGCGCCGCCACCGACCCGCTGTTCGGGCCGATCATCCTGTTCGGCGAGGGCGGGCGCGCGGCGGAGCTGTTCCGCGACCTCGCCGTCGGGCTGCCGCCGCTGAACCAGCCGCTGGCGCGGGAGCTGGTGGCGCGCACGCGCGTCGCCACGCTGCTCAAGGAGCACCTGAACCGCCCGGCCGCCAGCCTGGACGCCGTCTGCCTGACGCTGATGCAGGTCTCCCAGCTCGTCGCCGACGTGCCGGAGCTGCTGGAGATGGACATCAACCCGCTGTTCGCCGACGAGCGCGGGGTGACCGCGGTGGACGCCCGCATGAAGATCGCGGCGGCGAAGCCGGACCCGCACCGCCTCGCCATCCGGCCGTACCCGAAGTGGCTGGAGGAGACGATCCTGCTGCGCGACGGCCGCGCCGTGCTGCTGCGCCCGATCCGGCCGGAGGACGAGCCGGCGCACCACGTCTTCATCTCCAAGCTGACGCCGGAGGACGTCCGGTTCCGCTTCTTCCATTACAAGGCGTCGCTGCCGCACAGCGAGATGGCGCGGCTGACGCAGATCGACTACGACCGCGAGATGGCCTTCATCGCCGTCGCCCCCGGCGCCGACGGCGAACCGGAGACGCTGGGCGTCATCCGCGTCGTCGCCGACCCCGACCACCAGCGGGCGGAGTTCTCCATGATCACCCGGTCCGACCTCAAGGGCCAGGGCCTGGGTACCCGCATGATGCGCAAGATGATGGACCACTGCCGCGCCAACGGCCTGCGGGAGATGACCGGCGACGTGCTGGCCGAGAACAAGCCGATGCTGAGCTTCCTCGACCGCTTCGGCTTCACGGTCGGCCCGGGCGACGAGGACGGAATCCTGCGGGCCTCGTACCGCCTCAACTGACGCGAGGAACCAAGACATGCAAACGCTGAATCCGGACGGCTGGCCGCGCCCCAAGGGCTACAGCAACGGCGTGGCGGCAGAGGGCCGGATGGTCTTCATCGCCGGCATGGTCGGCTGGACCGCGCAGGAACGGTTCGAGGCGGAGGACTTCACCGGCCAGGCCGAACAGGCGCTGCGGAACATCGTCGCCGTGCTCGCCGAGGCCGGCGGCCGGCCGGAGCACCTCGTGCGGCTGACCTGGTTCGTGGCCGACAAGCGGGAGTACCTGGACTGCCGCGCAAGTTTGGGCGCCGCCTACAAGGCGGTGATCGGCCGCCACTACCCCGTCATGTCGGTCATCGAGGTCAAGGGCTTCATCGAGGACGGCGCGAAGCTGGAGATCGAGGCGACCGCGGTCATCCCGTCGTAGGCGATCGGGGGGCGGCTAAAATGCCCTTATCCCCTTGAGGGAGAAGGGTTTGGGATGAGGGGTCGTTACCGCCCGGAGGGCGGGAAGAAGTCCAGCCGGCTTCGCCGGCGCCCCCCTCTCCCCAACCCCTCTCCCTCAAGGGGAGAGGGGGCTTCCAAGCATTGCCTCGGGATCGGTCGGACCTCCCTCACCGACCCGACAGGTGCCAGCCGTAGCGGTCGCCGGCCTTGCTGGTCCCGCGCCCGCGCACCGGCGTGCGGACGACGGCAAAGCCGTTCGACCGGGCCGCGCGCAGCACGATGAGCACCTTGACGTACCAGCCCGCGCCCGCCATCGCGACCCCCGCCAGCGCACCGAGCGCGCCGGGCAGCACGCCGGCCATGGCCAGCACCAGCAGCGCCGCCGGCAGCGCGTGGCCCGACCAAGTCACCAGCGGCGCGGCGTCGTGCAGCACGGCGAGCGAGGCGACCGGTGCGCCGTTCGTCGAGAGCCGCGCCCGATAACGCCGCCACGCGGCGTACCGCGCCCCGCACAGGACCAGGCCCAGCGCGAGGGCCCAGGGCGCCGTCGCCCCCAGGGCACCGGCGATCACCAGATACACGCCAGCCCCCTCAGCCAGGCCGCTGGCAAGCATCAGCGGCAGGAGGGCGGGCTCGCTCCAGGCGCGGATGCCCCGGGCGGCGCGCAGGATGCGCGCCTGGCAGTAGAGGAAGCCGAGGCCGACCATGGCGGCCAGCTCCAGCACCATCGCGGCGAGCACGTCGGCGTCGGGAAGGGCCAGCGCCAGCACGATGGACAGCCCCGCCAGCGCGAACAGCGGCAGCGCGACGATGCCCTCGCGGGTCATCCAGGAGGTCTGCGGGTGGAAGAAGACGTTGATGGCGCGCAACGGCTTGCCGATCTCCAGCCACACCATGGACAGGCCGAAGCCGACGAAGGCGAGCGCGGCCAGCGCCGCGGCCACCGACGGCCACCCGAGCACGGCCGAGACGGCGGCGAAGAGCAGAAGCCCGGCGCCGGTACCGCCGCCGATGAAGTTGCACGCTGCCCGCAGGTCCCACGAGCGCTGCAGCTTGGGAACGGTTCCGATGTTCATGGGCGCGCCCCATCCCAGAGATAGTAGAAGCCGGGGTTGGTCCCCTGTTCCTCGTGCATGCGGAAGTGGCTGTTCTCGCGCAGCAGTTTCGAGACGTTGCTGTCCGGGTCCTCGATGTCGCCGAACTGCATGGCCCCGGAGATGCAGGAGTTGACGCAGGCCGGCGTGGCGTCGGGATCGACGCCCGGCGTCAGGCCCTTGGAAAGGCCGTCGTCAATGGTATCGACGCAGAAGGTGCATTTCTGCGCCACGCCGATCATCCGCGGGTCGTAGCGGCGCTTCTCCACCTCCGTCGGCGTGTCGCCGAAGGCCCAGGCGGGCTTGTCCACCTTGTAGCGGGCCTCGTACGGGCAGGCGACCATGCAGTACGAGCAGCCGATGCACAGGTCGTAGTCGATGGTGACGATGCCGTCGGCGCGTTTGCCGGTCGCGGTGGACGGGCAGACCTCCATGCAGGGCGGGTCGGAACAGTGCTGGCAGCCCACCGGGGTGAACACGCGCTGCACGTCGGGGAAGGTGCCGACCTCCATGTCCACCACGCGGCGCCACTGGACGCCGGGCATGGTGGCGTTGGTCACCTTGCAGGCGGCGGTGCAGGTCTGGCAGCCGACGCAGCGGCGCAGATCGACGACCATCACGTAGCGGGTCATGCCGCACCTCCCGTCATCCCGGGGACCACCTTGCGGATCGACACCTTGACCACGTCGGCCCCCGATCCGGTGGAGTCCGTGAGGTCCAGCGACAGCGGCGCCACGGTGTTGAGGCTGGGGAATCCCAGCTCCTTGGCGAAGGGGGTGGCCCAATGGTCGAACTGGCCGTGGATGACCAGCGTGTCGGGTCGCAGCCCCTGCACCACGATGGCCTTGCCGCGCGTGGCGTTGGTGACCGAGCGCACCTCCACCATGTCGCCGTCGATGATGCCCAGCCGGGCCGCCGTCGCGGCGTTGATCTGCACGCCGCCGTGGTCGCGTACGTTGCGCCCGACCTCGTTCATCAGCGGGATGCCGGCGTTGTTGCCGGTGGTGTACTGCATGGTCTTGGTGGTGATGAGCCAGAACGGGTAGTCGGCCGGCTCGCCGCCCATCGCCTTGACGGCGTTCTCCCAGCGCTGCGGCACGTCGTGCCATTCCGGCAGCGCGGTGTACTCGTGCAGCTGGTCGTCCCACCAGCGGATGCCGGCGCCGTGCAGGCGGGCCCCCAGCTCCTTGCCGACGCGGAGCAGGCGTTCCTGGTAGGGCAGCTCGAAGCGCAGGCCCTTTTCCACCATGGTCGGGTAGAGGTACCAGTCCACCCGCTTGAACGGCACGACGAAGTAGCCGTGCTCCTTGAACCAGTCCAGGCCGTGCGCCTCGGCGCCGCCGGTGAAGGCGGCGCAGGCGGCCTTGCACTCGGCGTCCCAGATGGCCTCGACGGAATGCTCGGCCTTGGGGTCGAGGGAGAAGTCGTAGGTCTCGCCCTTCAGCGGCACGCACGCCGCGCCGCGGTTCAGCGCCTTGTTGTAGTCCTCCAGCAGGCCGCAGCGCTTCGCCAGCTCGCCGGCGATCCAGGTCATGTCGCGGGCGTCGCCCCGGGGCGTCACCGCCGGCTGGCGCAGCGCCACACCCTGGTGGTGCCAGTGCTGCTCGACGAACTTGGTGCCGCCGACGCGGATGAGCTGCGTGCCCTCCAGGTCGGTGGCGTCGGGCAGCAGGATGTCGGCCATCCAGTTGGTCTCGTCGAGCGTGTAGGCGAAGGCCACCACGAACGGCATCCGGGCCATGTTCTCGACCATCTGCCGGGTGTCCCAGAAGGAGATCGCCGGGTTGGTGCGGAACAGGAACCAGACGTCGGGATAGCTCGGCTTCGGCCAGCCCTCCGGCGTGGCGCGCAGGAACATCCAGGCGAGGTGCGTGGGCCCCAGCGCCTGACTCCACGACGAGTTGCCGACGATCGGCACCAGCGTCTTGTGCGCGTTGCGCCCGGTCGGCTTCGCGGCCCAGTGCTCGGCGTCGGTGGCGTTGAACTTCGAGTCCATGAAGCCGTCGGCGCCCGGCTTGACGCTGGCCAGCCGGTTCTCGTGCGGACGGTTGAGGCGGATGGTGGTGCCCAGCGTGCCGCCCGGCACCTCCAGGGCGCCGACCAGGGTCGCCATCATGGTGCGCGCCCAGCAGCACTCGTAGGCGCCCCAGCCGTTGTTGACGGTCTTACCCAGCGTGATCGCCACCGGGCGGAACGGCAGGGTCTGCCCCTCGATGTCGATGGTCTGGCCGACGCAGGCGTTCTCCACGTACTCGCCGGCGACGCGGCGCACGGTGGACGCCGGAACCTGACACACGCCCTCCGCCCACTCCGGCGAGAACTGCGCCATCTGCTCGACCATGGCGGTGAAGGCGGTGCGGCCCTCGGCGCCGTGGTGCTCCCACCGGGTCTCGTCGGGGCCGTGCTCCACCGCGTGCGGGACCGTGAACCGGCCCTCCAGCGCCGGGTCGGCGCCGGGGGTGTCGTGCGGCACCGCGGCGCCCGCCTTCAGGTCCCACAGCAGCGGCTTGCCGCTGTCCGGGTCGCGCAGGTAGTAGCCGTTGGGGCCCACGAGGTAGGGCGAGGCCGTGCGGTCGCGCAGGAACGGCAGGTCCAGGCGCGCGCGCGGGATCTCGTGCAGCAGCACGTGGATCAGCGCCAGCAGGAAGGCGCCGTCGGTCTTCGGCTTGATCGGCACCCACTCGGCCGAGGCGGCGCCGGTGACCGACAGGTGCGGCTCGACCTGCACGCGCTTGATGCCGCGGATGCGGGCGTCGGCGTGGCGGTACACGGCGCAGGCGCCGCCGGAGACCTCGACGTTGGTGCCGAAGGAGATGACGTAGCGCGTCAGCACCGTGTCGGCGCACACGGTGAAGGCGCGGTGCCAGTACTCGCCGTAGAGGTGCTCGGAGTGCACGCACTTGACGCCCTGGCCCGACCCGAAGCTGAAGTCGATCGGCCCCCAGGCGGCCAGCCACGCCGGCAGCGTGCCCATGTAGGCCGCCGGCGTGCCGCCGTGCCCGAAGGTCGCGGCCACGCGCGGCAGGCCCGCCTCGTCCACCAGACCGGTGGCGCGGACGCGGTTCAGCCGGCCGGCGATGGCCTCCAGCGCCTCGTCCCAGGTGATGGGGACGAAGCCGGGATCCTCGCCGCGGCCCTTGTTGGGGTTGGTCCGGCGCATCGGCGTGAGGATGCGGTGCGGGTTGTAGGTCTTCTCGATCAGCCCGTACGCCTTGACGCAGACGCGCCCGTTGGCCGGGTGCTCCTTGGCGTCGAAGTTCGGGCGGATGGCGGTGGCGACCCCGTCCTCGACGGTGACGGTCATCAGGTCGGGCCCGGCCACGCAGTTGTAGCAGTAGGTCGGAACGGACGTGACGCTCTCGGCTCTTGTCCTCATCTCGGCTCCTCGGCGCCTTCCGGAACAGCCCGTTCACGGCAGAAGGCGGATGAATGAGGTAAACTGGTACTACTATGCCAAATTATCCGCCGCCGTTCAACCGGCGTGAACGCGGGGCCCGCATGGGCCGAGACACGGCCTCCGCGGACGCCCCGGCGGCTCACGGCCCCGTCGGCTCGGCCGTCATCTGGCGCAGGCGGAAGCGCTGGATCTTGCCGGTGGCCGTCTTGGGCAGTTCCTGGACGAAATGGATGTGGCGGGGGAATTTGTAGGGGGCGAGCCCGGCCTTGCAATGACGCATGAGTTCTTCGGACAGCTCCTCGCTGGCCCGCACGCCGTCGCGCAGCACCACCCAGGCCTCCGGCTTGACCAGCCCGGCGCCGTCCGGCGCACCGATGACCGCCACTTCCAGCACCTTGGGATGGCTGACCAGCCGGCTCTCGATCTCGATCGGCGAGCACCAGATGCCGCCGACCTTCAGCATGTCGT
>NZ_JBOZRT010000022.1:0-2511 GCF_050789165.1 Azospirillum sp. | reverse complement strand
ACGGTCTGCCGCCCGGCGGTCCGGGGCGGGTGGCCACCCGCCCCGGACCGATCCGTCGCACTCACTTTACTCGATCATCAACATACAAGGGATGGGGTGGGGGCAAATACGCTCTCTACGCGACCAGTTGCAGCGCCCAGTACGCCAGCGCGCCGGTCAGGCCGGCGGCGGGGATGGTGATGATCCAGGCGATGACGATGTTGCCCGCGATGCCCCAGCGCACCGCCGAGGCCTTGCGCGCCGCGCCGACGCCGACGATGGCGCCGGTGATGGTGTGGGTGGTCGACACCGGGATGCCCAGGTAGGTCGCCATGAACAGCGTGATGGCGCCGCCGGTCTCGGCGCAGAAGCCCTGCATCGGCTTCAGGTCGGTGATCTTCGAGCCCATGGTCTTGACGATGCGCCAGCCGCCCATCAGCGTGCCGGCGCCCATCGCCGCCTGGCAGGCCAGCACCACCCAGAACGGGACGTGGAAGGTCTCGCCCAGCAGGCCCTGCGAGTACAGCAGCACGGCGATGATGCCCATGGTCTTCTGCGCGTCGTTGCCGCCGTGCCCGAGCGAGTAGAGCGAGGCGGAGACGAACTGCAGCTGGCGGAAGCGCCGATCCACCGAGAAGGGCGTCGAGCGCACGAAGATCCACGACACGATCAGCACCAGCAGCAGCGCCAGCAGGAAGCCGACCAGCGGGGAGATCACGATGGCGGCCGCGGTCTTGCCGAAGCCGTTCCACACGATGGCGCTGGTGCCCGCCTTGGCCATGCCGGCGCCGGCGAAGCCGCCGATCAGCGCGTGCGAGCTGGAGGAGGGCAGGCCCAGCCACCAGGTGATCAGGTTCCACCCCGTCGCCCCGACCAGCGCGCCGAAGATCACGCCGCCGTCCACCAGCTTCGGCGACACGATGCCGGTGCCGATGGTGTTGGCGACGTGCAGGCCGAAGAACAGGAAGGCGATGAAGTTGAAGAAGGCGGCCCAGGCTACGGCGTAGCGCGGCGCCAGCACGCGCGTCGACACCACCGTAGCGATGGAGTTGGCGGCGTCGTGCATGCCGTTGATGAGGTCGAAGAACAGCGCCAGCGCGATGAGGCCGACCAGCGCCGGCATGGCGATCGTCATGACGTCCATGGATGGGGGCTCCCGCTCAGACCTGTTCGATGACGATGCCGTCGACGACGTTGGTCACGTCGTCGCAGTGGTCCACGATCTCCTCCAGGAGTTCGTAGATCTCCTTGAGGATCACGAAGCGCTTGGGGTCGTGCTCGCCGTCGGTCAGCCGCGACAGGCAGCCGCGCAGCAGCTTGTCCGTCTCCCCCTCGATGCGGGAAATTTCCACGCTCATGCGTTGCAGGTGCATCACGTTCTTGTTGATGGAGCCGAGGAGCGGCACGCCCTCGCGCAGCAGCTTGGCGCACTGCCGGGCGGCGTCGGCCATCTGGCGCATCTCCGGGGTGTACTCGGTGACGCCGTAGATCATGATGCGCTGGGCCGCTTCCTCGATGAAGTCGACCGTGTCGTCCATGGCGGTGATCAGCGCGTGGATGTCCGAACGGTCGAAGGGGGTGATGAAGGTGCGGTGGATCGCCTGCAGCGTGCGCTTGGTGACCTGGTCGGCGGCGTGCTCGGCCGCCAGGATGCGCTCGAACGCCGCCTGCCGGTCGCCGGCCGGGTCCAGCAGGTCGTGCAGGGCGTCGGCCGCCTCCATGATCCGCTCGGAATGCTCGCAGAAATAGTCGATGAACTTCTCTTCCCTGGGCATCAGGGCGCGGAACAGGCGGAGAAGCATGGCGTGTCCTTGGCAGGCGGTCTGATGGCCAGAGATCGGGTCGGGCGGTCCGGCTTCGGCGGCGGTGGTTTAGCACCGGACGCTGGTGCCCGCCAGATGCATGACATATTTAAGACGGAAGTGTTGCGATGGGCGCGGCAATCCGCGCCCCGTGCGGGCGTGCGGCGGCGCGGAGGACGGTTTCCCGGTCGGGTGCCGGCGGCGAATCGGAAGGGCGGGGCGTGATGGTTCACTACATCGGCATCGACGTCCTGCGCACGCTGCACGAGGGCATCGTGGCCCGCCGCAAGGGCGACGCCAAGACCTCGCGCACCGCCAAGCTGTTCTCCCAGGGCAGCCGCAAGGTGGCCTCCAAGGTCGGCGAGGAGGCGGTCGAGGTGGTCATCGAGGCGATGCGCGGCGACAAGCACGCCGTGGTGATGGAGAGCGCCGACCTGCTCTACCACCTGGTGGCGCTGTGGGTTGACCTGGGCATCAAGCCGGACGTCGTGTGGGCCGAGCTGCGCCGGCGCGAGCTGACCTACGGCGTCGCCGAGAAGCTCCTCAAGGAGGAAGGCGCTCCCGCTCCCGCGGCGGCTCCGGCGGCGGCGGCGCGGCCGAAGAAGGCGCGCAAGGGGAAGTCGTGACCGGAAGTCCCTTGTATGTTGATGATCGAGTAAAGTGAGTGCGACGGATCGGTCCGGGGCGGGTGGCCACCCGCCCCGGACCGCCGGGCGGCAGACCGTCCCGT
>NZ_JBOZRT010000003.1:0-7922 GCF_050789165.1 Azospirillum sp. | reverse complement strand
CCTCCATCGCAACCTCCAGCACTGAGGAGGTTCCTAGGAATCACACACCGCACCGAAAGGGAATCCTACAAGCCCGATCTTCAAGCGATTGCCCTGATCGGGACGCACGTGCGGCGTTTCTGACTATAATCCTATCATCGGGCGATGAAGGACGCAAGTCTCGCGCAGTCAGGCCGTCCATCCGCATCGCCGCGCGGCGGCTTCCACGTGCCTTTGTAGCCGTCATCCCTGCGAAGGCGGGGATCCGTAATTCCCCAAGCGGCATGCCGTGGCAGTTATGGATCCCCGCCTTCGCGGGGATGACGATCTGGAAAGGGAATGAGCGTCGGGAGACGGTCGCAATCGCCTGACTGAGCGCCCATGCGCCTTCGCGGGGCTGGCGGGACGCCATGACTACGCGTTCGCCGCGGGCTCCGGCGTCGTCTCGACCAGACGGACCGCGCCGTTGATGCGCTCCAGCACCACCTTGCGCTTGTGGTGCGCTTCCAGGCTCAGGTGGCTGCCGATGGTCAGCAGGGTCGCCTTCGGGAACTCCTCGTCGAGCAGGCGGAGCATCTCCTCCTCGCTGACGGGGTCGAGGGCGTCGGTGGCGTCCTCGATGAAGATCCAGTCGGGGCGGCGGACCAGCAGGCGGGCGAAGCCCAGGCGCTGCTTCTCGGCCACCGCCAGCTCCTCGTCCCACGCCAGTTCCTCGTCCAGCCGGTGGATCAGTTCCCCCAGCCCGACGCGGCTCAGCGCCGCGGCCGCCTGCGCGTCCGTCACCTTCTCCGGCCCGACTGGGTAGCTGAGCGCCGCCCGCAGCGAGCCGCGCGGCAGGTAGGGGCGTTCCGGCATGAAGAACACGCGGGTGTGGGCGGGCAGCGCGATGCGCCCATGGCCCCACGGCCAGACCCGCGCCACCGCGCGGAACAGCCGCACCGCCGCCCCCGGATCGCCGGAGATCAGCACGCGCTCGCCGGGCAACACCTCCAGGTCGAAGGGCGTGATGACGATGTGGCCGTCGGGCTCGGCGACGCTGACATTCCGGAAGGACAGGCTGTGCTCCTGGTCGGAGCGGTCGACGGTGATGCGGGCGGTGCCCTCGCCGCCGACCTCGCGGTCGAGGCGCGCCAGCGCGTCCTGCAGGCTCAGCACGCGTTCCACCGACGCCTTCCACTCCGCGGCGCGGGCGAGGTTGTCGATGGGCCAGGACAGCGCCGCCACGGTCTGCTGGAACGCCTGCGCCGTCTGCATCAGCATGCCCAGCGAGATGGCTCCGGAGATGAACCGGGGCGCGGCCACCAGGATCGGGAAGGACGCCGACAGCACCGAGTAGGTGGCGCTGAACACCATCATGTGGGTCAGCGCCCGCGTCTGCCCGTTCCAGCCCGAGCGCACGCCGCCCAGCAGGTCGCACAGCCGCCGCCGCTCCTCGGACTCGCCGTGCAGCAGGGCGATGGCCGGGGCGTTCTCGCGCACCCGGGCCAGCCCGAAGCGGAACGACGCCTCCAGCCCCTGCCGGCGGTTGACCGCCTTGACCAGCGGGTTGCCGACGACCATGGCGATGGTGGTGCCTGCCGCGGCGTAGAGCAGCGCGATGTACAGCAGGTAGCCCGGCACCGTGATGGTCACGCCCGCCACCGTCACCTCCGGCGCGCCGGACAGCATCCACAGGATGTTGGTGAAGCTGATCAGCAGCAGGATGCAGTAGGTCAGGGAGTGGGCGAGGTCCACCGCCATCTCGGTGGCGATGCGGATGTCCTCGGCGATGCGGCCGTCCGGGTTGTCGTGGTCGCCCGGCAGATAGGTGATCTGGTGGTGCCGCCCGCGCGTCAGCCAGTCGTCGAGCAGCGTGGTCGTCAGCCATTGCCGCCAGCCGAACTGCAGGCGCCGCTTCACCTGCATGTGCAGCGTGACGATGACGATGTTGAACAGGATGATCAGCCCGACGGCGCCGATCATCATCAGGAAGCCGTCCATGGAGCGCTGTTCGAGCGCGTCGAACAGCCGCTCGCTCCACAGGTTGATCAGCACCGGCACGACGACCTGGCCCATGGTGAGCACCAGCAGGGCCAGGGTCATCAGGCGCACGCGCCATTTGTGCTCGCTGCACCAGTAGCCGCGGACGAGGCCGAGAAACCGCTGGCTGAAGCCGGGCTTCGGCTGATCGGTGACACTCGTCGGCATGTCCGGCTCCAGTCGCATCGTCTACGCCTAAGCTATACCAAAGGAGTAGCGAAGGAACCGTTGATCACGGAGTTTTGTCTCAAAAAGTGTCCGCGATACGGCCGGCTTTCGCAGTTGCAACAAGAAAACGGTAACTGTCCTTGGGCGTGCGCGTCAACGTGTCGTAGTCGACCCGCACGATGCCGAAGCGTTTGTCCAGTCCAAACGACCATTCGAAGTTGTCGAGCAGGCTCCAGCACAGGTATCCCTTGACGTTGCACCCCTGCGCGACTGCGCGGGCGACCGATTCCAGGTGGTCGCGGATGAAGGCGACGCGCTCGGGGTCGTGCACCGCGCCGTCGGGGCCGACCACGTCGTCGTAGGCGGCGCCGTTCTCGGCGACGTAGCAGGCCGGGTTGCCGTAGTCGCGCTTCAGCGAGACCAGCAGGTCGTAGAGGCCGTCCGGCTGCACCGGCCACGCCATGCCGGTCCAGCGGTCGCAGTGCGCGTCGCCCCACCACACATCGAAGGGATGCCCCTCCTCGTGCTTCATGGTCATGCGCGAGTAGTAGTTGATGCCCAGCAGGTCGATGGGATAGCGGATCGCCGCCTCGTCGCCCGGCTGCACGAAGCTTTTCATCTTGTCGGCCAGAAGCGCCGGGATCTCGCCGCGCAGCAGCCCGTCGAGGGTGACGCGGTTCCACACCGCGTCCCAGCGCGCCGCCGCCGCGACGTCCTCCGGCCGGTCGCTCTCGGCCCGGCAGGGCTGGAGGTTCAGCACGGTGCCGAGCGTCAGCCCGGAATGCTCCGCCGCGATGGCGCGCAGCGCCGCGCCCTGCGCAAGGTTCTGGTGGTGCAGCGCGCGCAGCATGCCCTGCTCGCCGAGCCTGTGGCCCGGCGCCTGCTCGCCGACGCCGTAGCCGAAGATGGCGACGACGTTGGGCTCGTTCAGCATCATCCAGTCCTTGACCCGGTCGGCCAGCCGCGCGGCGACGACGCGGGCGTACTCGGCGAACGGGCCGACGACCGCCCGGCCCTGCCAGCCGCCGGCGTCCTCCAGCGGTTGCGGCAGGTCCCAGTGGTAGAGGCAGGCCATCGGCCGGATCCCGGCCTCCAGGATCCCGTCCACCAGCCGGTCGTAGAAGTCGAGGCCGGCCGCGTTCACCGCGCCGGTGCCGGTGGGGAGGATGCGCGGCCACGCGATGGAGAAGCGGTAGGCGTTGAAGCCCGCGTCCTTCATCAGCGCGATGTCTTCCGGCCAGCGGTGGTAGTGGTCGCAGGCGACCGCGGCGCTGGAGCCGTCCTTGATGTTGCCGGCGGCGGTGTAGGTGTCCCAGATGCACGGCCCGCGCCCGTCGGCGTCGAGCGCCCCCTCGATCTGGTAGGCGGCGGTGGAGGCGCCCCACAGGAAATCCTTGGGGAAGGTGTTGGCGGCCATGGCTTGGGTGTCCTTCTGGAGGGATTCCTTCCGTCACCTTTCTTTGCCGTCATTCCCGCGAAAGCGGGAATCCAGGGAACCTTGGCAGTTTGCGGCGTTGCCGGGCGCTCTGGATCCCCGCTTTCGCGGGGATGACGGAAGAATGGGGGACGGTTACGAAACGGCTAGACGCACGGGCGGATGTACGGCTTGTTCACCTCCCACAACTCGTCCAGGATCTTCAACGCCGCATCGGTGGAGGTGACCACCGGGTCGATCAGCAGCGCTTCCAGCGCCAGTTCCTTCGACGCGCGCACCGCCGCCTCGACGGCGAGCTGCTGCACGCCGGCCTGCACGGTCAGCAGCTTGGCGATGGGGTCGGGCAGGGGGCCCAGCGAGACCGGGTGGATGCCGGCGGCGTCGGCCAGCAGCGGCACCTCCACCGCCAGGTCCGGCGGCAGGTTGGGGATGACGCCGCGGTTGTAGACGATGCCGGACTCGATGAAGCGCTTCTCGTTGTGGAGGATGCCCTCCGCCACCGCGACGACGCGTTCGCCCCAGGACGGCTTGGTCCAGTCCTCAGGGATCGGCTTGGTGCCGTCGATCACGCCGTCCATCAGGTCTTTCAGGATGACGCGGCCGCGCTCGTCGCCGTCGAAGTCGAAGCCGTGCTCGCCGCCTTCCCAGCCGTAGGGCAGGTACTCGCCGGTGTGGTCGTCGCTGCAGGTCGGCCACAGGCCGAAGGCGCGGAACAGCCGGCGGGCCAGCGGCGTGAAGCTCGGGTCGTGCGTCGCCTCGCGCGCGCGCAGCAGCGGGTAGAGGTCGCGGCCCGTCGCCTTCTCGCGAATGTGCATCAGCCATTGGAAGTGGTTGAGCCCGGCGCCCCAGACGTCGATCTCCGGCTCCGTCATGCCGAGGATCTGGGCGATGAACCAGCGCGCCAGGAAGATGCCGTGGCACAGGCCCAGCGCCTTGACCTTGGCGTACTTGCCCAGCGCCATCACCACCCGGCTCTCGGGATTCGAGAGGTTGATGAACAGCGCGTTCGGGCACAGCTCCTCGACGTCGCGGGCGAAGTCGAAGATCAGCGGCAGCGTGCGCAGCGTGAAGAACAGCCCGCCGGGGCCGCCGTTCTCGCCCAGGGTCTGGCGGATCCCGTACTTCTTCGGCACCTCGAAATCCAGCTTCCACAGCCGGTTGCGGTCGATGGCCACCGCGTTCAGCACGAAGTCGGCGCCGGGCAGGGCGGCGCGGCGGTCGGTGGTCTTCTCGATGACGATGCCGGCCTCGCCACGGCGGTTCAGCACGCCGGCGAGGTCCGCCATGCGGTCCAGCGCCTCGGCGTTGGTGTCCACCAGGGTGAGCGTGCAGCCCGCCAGCTTCTTGGTGGTGAACAGGTCCTGGAACAGGCTGAGCCCGAAGGCGGCGCTGCCGGCGCCGATGAAGACGATCTTGGCAGTCTTGTTTTGGGCTGATTTCGTCATGGCTGGCTCCCGGCGGCGCGCGCCGCCTTGATGAGGTCCGCGTACCAGCGCGCCGAGGCCTTCGGCGTGCGTTTCAGGGTCTGGAAATCCACGTGCACGATGCCGAAGCGCGACCCGTACCCGGTGCCCCACTCGAAGTTGTCGAGCAGCGACCACACGAAGTAGCCGCGCACGTCGGCGCCCTCGCGCATCGCGGCGCGCATGGCCTCCTGATAGATCTTGAAGTAGGCGATGCGGTGCGGGTCGTTGACCCGGCCCTCGGCGTCCACCACGTCGCTGCCGCCGCAGCCATTCTCGGTGACGACGATGGGCAGGCGGTAGGTGTGCTGGATGTCCAGCAGCTCCTCGCGGAAGGCGTCGGGGAAGATCGCCCAGCCCACCCCGTAATCCGGCGCGTCCGGCGGCGCGTCGCCCCACCAGTAACCCCAGGTGCTGTCCGGCTCCGCCTTCGCGAAGATCGGGCCGTAGTGGTTCAGCCCGAACCAGTCGATGGGCCTGCAGATCCGCGCCATGTCGCCGGGCTGCACGTAGGGCTCGATGGCTTCGGCCAGCCGCGGCGGGTAATGGCCGAGAAGCTGCGGGTCGGGGAACGCCTTGTTCCAGTGCTCGTCCAGCAGGGCGGCGGGCTCGACATTCTCCGCGCGGCCGTGCTCGGGGATGATCTTCTGCCGGTTGTGGATGGCGCCGATGGAGGCGCCCGGCACCAGCGACCGCAGCACGTCCACGCCGGCGCCGTGCGCGAGGTTGACGTGATGGATGGCCTTGAGGTGCGCCGCGCGGTCGGTGATCCCCGGCGCCGCCCAGGGAATGGCGTAGCCGAACAGCGTGAACACCGAGAACTCGTTGAAGGTGATCCAGCGCTTGACGCGGTCGCCGTAGCGTTTGGCGCACAGGGCGGTGTAGTCGGCGAACCAGCCGGCGCCGTCGCGGCTGGTCCAGCCGCCGCGGTCGTGCAGGGCCTGCGGCAGGTCCCAATGATAGAGGCAGACCCACGGCTCGATGCCCTTCTCCAGCAGCGAGTCGATGAGTCGGTCGTAGAAGGCGAGGCCCGCCTCGTTCACCGCCCCCCGGCCGCGCGGCAACAGCCGCGGCCACGCGATGGAGAAGCGGTACGCATCAACGCCGATGCCCTGCATCAGCGCGATGTCCTCGGGCCAGCGGTGGTAGTGGTCGCAGGCCACGTCGGCGTTGCTGCCGTCGCCGATGCCGCCCTTGGTCTTGCAGCGGGTGTCCCAGATGGAGGCGCCGCGGCCGTCCTCGGTCACCGCGCCTTCGACCTGGTAAGCCGAAGTCGAGACGCCCCAGACGAAGTCCGCGGGAAAACCGGTGGTATCGACGCTGGCGGGCATAGCTTCCTCCGCGGCCGTACACCTTATAGTAATACGCTCTTGGTAAAAGCTTCATGAAGCGTGCCTCGGAACGGAGCACACCATGCGCACGAAAGCAGCAGACCTGGGCTTCCCGCCGGCGTTCCTGTGGGGCGCCTCCACCTCGGCCTACCAGGTGGAGGGCGCGGCGAAGGAGGATGGCCGCGGCCCTTCCATCTGGGACACCTTCTGCACGCTGAAGGGCCGTGTCGACCACGGCGACACCGGCGACGTGGCGTGCGACCACTACCACCGCTACCGCGACGACGTTCGCCTGATGGCGGACCTGGGCGTGCGCGCCTACCGCTTCTCCATCGCGTGGCCGCGGCTGCTGCCGCGCGGTCGGGGGGCGGTGAACGAGGCGGGCCTTGCCTTCTACGACCGCCTCATCGACTCGCTGCTGGAACGCGGCATCGAGCCGTGGGCCTGCCTCTACCACTGGGACCTGCCGCAGGCCCTGCACGACCGCGGCGGCTGGACCAGCCGCGACACGGCGGGCTGGTTCGCCGACTACGCCGCCCTGTGCGCCAAACGCTACGGCGACCGCGTCAAGCACTGGGGCACCATCAACGAGCCGTCGGTGCACAGCATCTTCGGCTACGCCTTCGGCTGGGGCGCGCCGAGCATCGCCGACCGCACCATGCACGCCCGCGCCATCCACACCCTCAACCTCGCACACGGCGGCGCGGTGGACGCGCTGCGCACGCTCGTGCCGGGCGCCTCCATCGGCGGCATCCACAGCCACCAGCCCTGTCGGCCGGAGCGTGACGACCCGGCGTGCGTGGAGGCGGCCGCCCTCTTCGACGAGCTGTGGAACCGCGCCTTCCCCGACCCGCAGATCCTCGGCGCCTACCCGCCGCGGCTGGCCGAAGCCATCGAACCCTACGTGCAGCCCGGCGACATGGCGCGGATCTGCCGTCCGGTCGACTGGTTCGGCGTGAACCACTACGCGCCGATGTACGCCGCACCCAACACCGACATGGTCTGGGGCTGCGGCTTCGGCGCGCCGCCCGACGACATGCCGCGCAGCGACGTCGGCTGGCCGCTGGAGCCGGCGGCCATGCGCGAGAACCTGCTGACCATCCACCGGCGCTACCGCCTGCCGATCGTCGTCACCGAGAACGGCTACGGCTCCAAGTCCGAGGCCGGACTGGAGGACACGCCGCGCCTGGACTACCTGCGCGCCAACATCGCGTCGATGGCCGAGGCCCTGCGTGACGGGGTGGACGTGCGCGGCTACTTCGTCTGGTCGCTGCTCGACAACTTCGAGTGGGGAGGGGGCTACGGCAGCCGCTTCGGCATCGTGCACGTGGACTTCCAGACCCTGGAGCGCACGCCGAAGGCCTCGGCCCGCTGGTACGCCGATTTCATCCGACGGGGCTGAAAAAAAGCTCTTTACAGCCGATCCGGCCATCCCATATAAGCCCTCACCCCAGCCGGAACGGTTGACGATCGACGCCAGCAGCGCGAACCGCAATGCTGTCCGAGATGTTCGACGTTGCGGCGCGG
>NZ_JBOZRT010000021.1:0-134712 GCF_050789165.1 Azospirillum sp. | reverse complement strand
GCTGTTCGGCACGCTGTTCTCGGACGCCGCCGACGCGGTGGCCGGCGGCTCGTCGGCGCATGCCCTGGCCGGCGTCGCCATCGTCGGCAACGCGGCGACCGCCACACAGGGCGTCTGGCAATATTGGAACGGCTCGGCTTGGGCCGCCATCGGCAGCGTGTCGGACGGCGCCGCGCTGATCATGACCGCGGCGGACACGCTGCGCTTCGTCCCCGCGTCCGACTGGAACGGCACGGCGCCCGCGCTGACGGTGCGGCTGATCGACGGGTCCGGCGGCGCCGTGACCTCCAGGGCCGTCGTCGATCTGACCACCACCGGCGTCGGCGGCGCCACCGCGTACAGCGCCGCGACGGTCGCCCTGACCCAGGAGGTCACCCCCGTCAACGACGCGCCGGCCGTCGCGACCGCCACCGCCTCGCTGACGACCGTCAAGGGAGTGGCGGTCGCCGTGACCGGCCTGTCGGTGTCGGACATCGACGCCGGATCGGCACCGGTCCTCGTCACCCTGACGGCCGGCCACGGCACGCTCACCCTGGCGGACGGCGGAACGGACGCGGTCATCACCGGCAGCGGAACCGGCACCGTCACCATCCGGGCGACCGTGGCCACGATCAACGCCCTGCTCGCCGCGACCGACGGCCTGAAGTACACGGCGGCCTCCTACACCGGGGCGGACACGGTGACCGTGGTGGTGGACGACCAGGGCGGCAGCGGGACCGGAGGCGCGCTGACAGCGACCGCCGCCGTCGCCGTGACCGTCGTCCCGCCGAACGCATCGCCGGTTCTGCTGGACACCGCCCTGGCGGTCTCCACGGCGGCGGAAGCCTCGGCCGTGCCCACCGCCGGCACCGTCGGGATCGCGGTGTCGTCACTCGTCGGCCTGAACGGCGCCGGGACGGCGAACGTAACCGACGGC
Source organism: Azospirillum sp. (assembly GCF_050789165.1). Lineage (NCBI taxonomy): Bacteria > Pseudomonadati > Pseudomonadota > Alphaproteobacteria > Rhodospirillales > Azospirillaceae > Azospirillum > Azospirillum sp. The sequence continues at coordinate 133,796 of NZ_JBOZRT010000021.1, read as the reverse complement.
GACAGCGGCGCCGTGACCGGCATCGCGCTGGTCGGCACCCACGAAACCTATGGCCACTGGTGGTTCTCGACCGACGGCGGCGCGAACTGGGCGCTGGTCGGCACGGTCAACGACACGGACGCCGCCCTGCTGCTGCGCCCGGCCGACCGACTGTACTTCCAGCCCAACGCCGCGGTTCCCGAGACGGTGTCCGGCGCGCTGACCATCCGGGCCTGGGACCAGACCACCGGCACCCACGGGACGAAGGCCACCGTGGACACCAGCGCCGGCAGCGCCTTCTCCGGCCAGACCGACACGGTGACGCTGCACCCCGCCGTGCTGGTGGCCAACGGATCCTTCGACCATGGCCTGACCGGCTGGCTGTCCACCGGCGGAGCGTCGGCGACCACCGGCGGCGACGGGCATCAGGGCACGCTGACCTCCGCGGTCGGCAAGACGTCCGGCGAGCTGGAGACCTACCTCGGCCTGTCCACCGGTGCCATCGCGGCGGCGGTGGGCGCCACCCCCTCAGCCGGCCACGCCATGAAGCTGGCCAGCACCATCACGGTGACCAAGGACACCACCCTGTCCTTCGACTGGAGCTTCGCGTTCAGCGACACCGGCTATTTCGACTTCGGCTTCGTCAGCGTGAACGGCACGGTCACCCTGCTGGCCAAGGCGGAGAGCAAGAGCGGCACCTTCCACGTGGTCATCCCCGCCAACACCACCGTGTCGCTGGGGTTCGGCGTCTCGGACACCACCGACAACAGCGTCAACCCGGTGCTGACCGTCGACAACATCCGCCTGACGACCGTCGCCAGCGATCCCATCGTGCTGGACATGACCGGCCACGGCCTGTCGCTGCGGCCGCTGTCGGACGGGGTGCGGTTCGACGTGACGGGCGACGGCGTCGCCGACCAGACCGGCTGGATCGGCGCCGGCAACGCGCTGCTGGCGCGCGACACCAACCACGACGGCCGCATCGACAGTGCGCACGAGCTGGTGTCGGAGAAGTTCGGCACCGGCTTCAACAGCAGCCTGGAGGCGCTGGCCTCCCTGGACGGCAACCACGACGGGCGGATCGACGCGGCGGACGCCGACTACGGCACGCTGCTGGTCTGGCAGGACGCCGACGGCGACGGCGTGAGCCGGCCGGGCGAGCTGAAGACCCTGGCGCAGGCCGGCATCGCGTCCATCATGACGACCGCCACACCCACCGACGCCAGCGTGGCCGGCAACCGGGTGCTCGGCACCACCAGCATGACCATGGCCGACGGCACCCAACACGAGGTGGCCGGCGTGTCGTTCGACGTGAAGGCGGGGGTGGACGGCGTGGTGCAGAGCCATGCCGCCGGGCCCGGCACTCCGGACTCCGGAATCGGCGGTTCGGACTTTGCGGCGATGCTGCGCACCGCCCTGGGGACGCCGCACCCGGCCGCCACCCCGCAGGATCCTGCGGGGACGGAGGCTTCGGCGTGGGTCGCCGACACGCACGACTCCGGAACGTACCCCCACCCCCCCGGCGACACCCAGGTTGCATATTCGCCCCATTGATGGACGAGCAGATTGAAAATCATAGGAACGGCAGCGGCTCGAATACCTAAAATGTCATCCTTGCAGCCCGCGCCATACGATACTGTCAACTCCTGTTCATGCAGAAACGGCCAAGCTTAAAGTTCAATGAGTGGTTCCCTGCTCCATCATACTGTGCTTGTTCTTGGCCTTTCCTGCCTTGCACAACCTGCAATAGCGGCGACGCGCAATGACGTGGCCGGGTTGATTGCCAAGGCGGTGGAGACTCATGACCGCTTGCGGGCAGCGGTGGCCGGCGCCGACGCCGCCCGCAACGCGTTGCGCGTCAGCTACGGCGGCTGGTACCCGACGCTCAGCCTGTCCGTGAACGGCGGGCGCGAGAGCACCGACAAGCCGCCCGGCAGCCCGAGCACGGACATGGCCGCCAAGCAGCTGTCGCTGCGGGCGACGCAGCTCATCTGGGACTTCGACGCGACCAACGCCGACATCCGCCGCTCGCAGGTCTCGGTGGTGCGCGCCGACATCGCGGTGGAGCGCACCCGCCAGGAACTCCTGGTGGAAGGGCTGACGGCCTACGCCAACCTCGTCCGCGCGCACCGGCTGCAGGCGTACGCCAAGCAGTCGGAGGACAACATCCGCCGCCAGACCGGCCTGGAGGAGGTCCGCCTGCAGGAAGGCTTCGGCTTCACCACCGACGTTCTGCAGGCCAAGAGCCAGCTGGCCGGCGCGCAGGCCCGCCGGGTCGTGGCGCAGGAGGCGATGCAGAACGCGCTGAGCCGCTTCCAGGCCTTCTTCGGCCACGTCCCCTTCCAGCTGGACGGGGCGGAGGTGCTTGCGGCGGCGCGGACGCCGCTTCCGTCGACCGAGGCCGCCGCCGTGGACGAGGCGCGGCGGCACAACCCACGCCTGCAGGAGCTGGCGCTGACCACCGCCGCCGCGCAGGAGTCGGTGGCGGCGATCCGCGGCCGCACGCTCTATCCACGCATCGAAGGGTTCGTCGAGCGCAACGTCAAGCGCGACGTCGCCGGCCTGCCGGGCCGGCAGGACGAGCTGCTGTTCAAGATCCAGGTCACCTACTCTCTGAACACCGGCCTGACCGCCATCAACACCATCCGGCTGGCCGAGGCCGACCTGCGCGCCGCCGACGCGACCTGGGCCGACCAGGAGCGGACCACGCTGGAGGCCGTCCGCAACAGCTGGACGCGCCTGGAAAGCGCCCGCGCGCAGGCGGCGCTGCTGAACGACCAGGCCAGCCTGGCCGCGGGCTTCCTCGACGTGGCGCGGGCGGAGCGCGAGCTGGGCAGCCGCTCGCTGATCGACATCCTGACGGGAGAGACCACGCTGATCAACGCGCGCAGCGACGCGCTGGCGGCGGAGACGGAGCTGGTGCTGGCCGGCTACCGGCTGCTGGCCACCACCGGCCGCTTGGCCAGCACCGACATCCAGCTGAAGCCGGCTCCCCGGCTGGACCCTATGGGACGGCGCTCGCTCGACGACCTGTCCAGGCCGGCGCCGAAACGCGGCACGGGGCGGCAGCCATGACCGGCGCGATGAACGGCCTGCTGGTCCGCCTACGCTCCAACGGACGGCTGACCGCGCGCGTCGCGGCGGCGTCGCTGGCGGCCAACCTGCTGGGGCTGGCGTCCTCCTTCTACACGATGCTGGTGCTGAACCGGTACGTGGCGCACGGGGTGGATTCGACGCTGGTAGCGCTCACCGTCGGCGTCGTCCTGTCCATCGCCTTCGAGCACCTGTTCCGCCACGTCCGCCTGCGCATCGCCGGCCGCATCGGCCGCGTCGATCACGAGCGGACGGCGACCGGCGCGTTCGGCGTCCTGCTCACCGCCAAGGCCGGCGCGTCGTCCGCCCAGGCCGATTCCGCACGGCGCGAAGCCCTGCGGGCACCGGAGCAGATCGACGCCGCCTTCGGCTCCGCCACGCTGGCCACGCTGTTCGACCTGCCCTTCGCCGCGGGATTCATCCTCATCGTGGCGCTGATCAGCTGGCCGCTGGCGGTGATCTGCGTCGCCTTCACGCTGCTGTCCATCGGTGCCGGGCTGCTGGCCCAGGCCGACATGCGCGGGGTCGGGCGCGACCTCGCGCAGGCCGGGGCCGATGCCCAGGGGCTGGTCACCGCCGCCATCGTCGGGCGCGATTCCATCGCCCTGTTCGGCGGCGCCAAGCCGCTGCTGACGGAGTGGCAGCGCGCCACGCGCCTGCTGCGGGCGCTGCGCGAGCGCATGTCGATGCGCCAGGGCCGCGCCCAGTCGGCGGCGCAGAGCCTCCAGGCGCTGCAGGGCGTCGCGGTGACCGCGGTGGGGGCGGTGCTGGTGGTGCGCGGGGCGCTGGACGTCGGTTCGCTGATCGGCGTCAACCTGCTGGTCGGCCGCGCGCTCGCCCCATTTTCGCGGCTGGCGCAGATCGGCGAGTCCGTCGCCATGGCCCGGCAGGCGCAGGCCCGGCTGGAGCAGTTCGCCCGCACGCCGGTCGAGCCGCCGGGCGGCACCATGCTGCCGCGCTACGCCGGCACCCTGGAATTCCGCGAGCTGACCTACACGCCGCCGGGCGGCGTGACGCCGCTGCTGCGCCGGCTGTCGGCGACGGTGCCGGCCGGCAACATCCTGGTGCTGAAGGGCCGCAACGGCTCGGGCAAGACGACGCTCGTCCGCCTGATCGCCGGGCTGGCCGAACCGCAGGAAGGCGCGGTACTGGCCGACGGCGTCGACATCCGCAAGTTCGCGCCGGCGTGGTGGCGCCAGCAGATCGGCTACCTGCCGCAGGAGCCGACCTTCCTCAACCTGACCATCCGCGAGAACCTGCTGCTCGCCAACCCGCGGCTGTCGGAGAGCGAACTGCACACCATCCTGCACCGCACGGGCGCCGACCGCACCGTCGCCGACTGCGCCCAGGGGCTGGACACGCCGCTGCGCAACTTCGGGCACGAGCTGCCGCTCGGCCACCGCCGCCGGCTGGCCCTGGCCCGCGCCCTGGCCGTGGGCGGGCGGCTGATGGTGCTGGACGAGCCGACCGACGGCTTGGACGCCGAGGGCACCGCCGTCGTCTACCGCACGCTGATCGAGCTGGCGCGCACCGGGCACACGGTGGTCATCGCCTCGCACGACCCGCGCATCCTGCAGGGCGCCTCGCTGGTGCTCGACCTGGACGCGGCGCAGGACGGGGCGGTGCTGCGCGCCGGCGTGGGGGCCGCCGCGTCATGAAGGCCCTGCCCGACCTGCTGCGCAAGCCCGTCCCGCGTCCCGTCACCGGCCCGGCGCCCGCCGCCGCGGAAGCCGACGCGGACGGCCGGTTCGGCGATGGCCTGTTCGCCCTGAGCTTCGCCGCCCTGGCGGCCGCCGTCGCCTGGGCCGCGGTGGCCGAGCTGAACGTCACCAGCAACGCCCCCGGCGACGTGGTGCCGCTCGCCTACAACCAGAGCGTCCAGCATTTCGAGGGCGGGATCGTCAAGGAGATCCTCGTCCGCGAAGGCGACGCGGTGACCGCCGGACAGGTGCTGGTCGAGCTGGACCAGACCAAGACCCGCGCCGACCTGGAGGAGCTGGTCATCCGCCTCGACTCCCTCGCCGCCGACGTGGCCCGGCTGGACGCCGAGGTCGGGCGGCGGGACAGCATCGACTTCCCCGCCGACCTCGCCCGCAGCAAGCCGGACGTCGTGGCGCAGGCGCGCGAGCTGTTCCGCGCCCGGCGCGACCGCCTCGCCTCCGACCTGGACATCCAGCGCCAGGACATCCTGCAGCGCGAGCAACAGGCGGCGGCCGTCCGGGCACGCGTCGCCGGCTCCCAGATCGCGCAGGGGTTGATCCGCGAGCAGCTCGGGATCAGCGAGACCCTGCTGAAGCGCGAGATCACCAACCGCATGAAGCACCTGGAGCTTCTGCGCGACGACGCCCGCGTCACCGGCGCCATCGCCGAGGACCGCGCCACCCTGGCCCAGGCGGAGGCGGCGCTCGCCGAGGCGCGTGCCAAGCTGGTGTGGATCGGCCGCAAGTACGAGGAGGAGAGCCGCAGCGCGCTGGACGAGGCGCGGCGCAACCACCGCGAACTGTCGCAGCGCCTGACCCGCTTCCAGGACAGCCTGGACCGCGCCAGCCTGAAGGCGCCCATGGACGGGATCGTCAAGACGCTGGCGGTGTCCACCAAGGGCGGCGTCGTCAAGGCGGGCGAGACCGTGGTGGAGCTGGTGCCGCGCGACAGCCGGCTGGTCATCGACGCGCGCCTGCCGGTGCAGGACATCGGCTACGTCCACGCCGGGCAGCCGGTGGCGGTGACGCTGGCGAGCGGAGACGCCGCGCGTTTCGGCCACATCGAGGGGCGGGTGCTCACCATCAGCCCCGACACGCTGTCCGACGCCAACAAGCAGCCCTACTACAAGGTCCGGGTCGAGCTTCCCGTCACCTCCTTCGAGCGGCATGGGAAGACCTACGAGCTGTTCCCCGGCGTGCGCGTGACCTGCGGCATCGTCACGGGGCAGCGCACGATCCTCGACTACGTCTTCTCGCCCGTCCTCGGCGCCCTCCAGAACGCGATGCAGGAGCGCTGAGAATGCACACCGTCATCCCTCTGCACCGGACACCCGCATGCTGACGTCCCTGAAGCCCCGCTCCCGGCCGCCGCTGCGCTGGTCGACGCTGACCAAGAAAGCGCGCTTCGCGCTGATCCTGGCGGCGGCCATGGCCGTCACGCTGCTGGTGTCGCTGGTGGTGCGCGCCGGCTTCCTCGGGGCTCAGGCGCGCGAGCCGGTGGCGATCGCCGTGATCGGGCCGCTCAGCGGGCCGGACGCGATGCTCGGGCAGGCCCTGCGCAAGGGGGCGGCGCTGCGCGCCGACACCCTCAACGCCGCCGGCGGCATCAATGGCCATCCGGTCGTCGTCAAGGCGTTCGACGACGAGGGCGACAAGGCGAAGTCGCTGGAGATCGCGCGGCGCGTCGCGGCCGACCCGTCCGTCGTCGCCGCGCTGGGCCATCACCCGGACGCCGCGGAAGGCGCCGCGGTGATCTACGCCCAGAAGAAGATCCCGCTGGTCGCCGCGCGCCCCGCCGTCCGCCCGGCCGACGCGCCGGCGCAGCCCTGGCTGTTCAGCATCAACCTGGAGCGCGCCAACGAGACCCGCTTCCTCGCCAACTACGTCCGCAACGTGGTCGGCGAGCCGACCATCGCCGTGATCCGCGAGGACTCCGAGCAGGCCGCGGCGCTGGCCGGGCAGTTCGACGCCATCCTCCAGCGCTTCGGCACCAAGCTGGTCGCCCAGTGGACCTACGCGCCGGGCGCGGCCGGGGCGACCGAGATGGCGGCGCTGGGGCAGACGGTGAAGGAGAAGATGCCGACCGGCGCCGTCGTGGTGCTGGGCTCGGCGGCGGACAGCGCGCGGGTGGTGGTGGCGCTGCGCAACGCCGGGGTGCGCAATCTGGTCGCCGGCACGTCGGAGATGGCGACCAGCGCCTTCCGTGCCGAGATCGTCGCCCAGGTCCGCAACCAGCCCAAGGCGCAGCCGCCGGAAGCCTACGGGCACGGGCTGCTGGTCTCCTCGCCGGTGCTGTTCGACACGGCGAACGAGCAGGCGCAGCGTTTCTACGGCCAGTACGTCAAGCGCTTCAACGCCGTGCCCGACTGGGCGGCGGCGATGGGCAACGACGGCGTCGGCCTGATCGCCGAGGCCGTCGCCAGGGCGGTCCCCGCCGACGGCAAGGTGGACGGCCACGGCGAGGCGATCCGCCGCGCCATCGCCGACCACGACCGGGCGGAGACGGCCTTCCAGGGCAACGTCGGCACCTGGACCTTCGACGGGCGCGGGCAGGCGACGTTGCCGGTGATGATGGCGACCTACAACGGCCTCAACCCGGTGGCGGCGCTGACCCAGCTCCAGCCCATCCGCGAGGCCGGGGTCTCCAACTACCTGGAGGAGGTGACGCGCGGCCGGGCGCTCTACGTCAACGACCGCTTCATGTACAAGACGAACGTCATCTACACCGGCGTCCAGCTGCATGAAGTGCGCGACCTCGACCCCGCTCGGAACGAAGCGACGCTGAGCCTGACGGTGTGGTTCCGCTACCGCGGCGCCTTCAACCCGGCCGACGTCGTCTTCGCCAACGCGGTCAAGCCGGTCGATCTCGGCAAACCGTACCGCGAGGAGCGCGGCGAGGTGATGACCTACGCCGCCTACCGCATCGAGGGGCGCTTCGCGCTGGATTTCTCCGGCCAGCGGCTGGCCTACGGCAGCCACATGGCCGGCATCAGCTTCCGCCACCGCACGCTCAACCGCAACAACGTGATGTTCGTCACCGACGTGCTGGGCATGGCGCTGGTGGACACCGGCGACTTCGTGGACAAGCTGAAGGCCATGGCGGCGGCCGAGAGCGCCTCCATCGCCGAGCCCGGCCTCGCCGACCGGCTGCGCCGCGCGCTGGAGGGGGAGTCCGAGGGCTCGGCCCTGCTCGACCAGCTGCGCACCGCGCGGGTGCTGGCCACGGCGCCCGGCTGGCGGCTGGCGCGGGCCTCCATCTCGCAGGACGTGGCCTCGGTCAGCAGTGAGGGCGACCCCAACTACGTCGGCTTCGGCCGGCCGCAACCGGACTTCTCGCGCGTCGACTTCGGCGTGGTGGTGGTGCCCGACGCGCTGGCCGCACGCGACGTCATCAACCGCGACTTCTTCGTCTACATCGCCATCTTCAGCGCCGTCCTGGCGGTCTTCGCCGCCTTCATGGACCGGCGCGACCGCGGGCAGTTCTGGCGCATCCAGACGCTGTTCATGCGCATCCTGTCCTGGCCGCTGCTGCTGATGTCGGCCGGCAACATCACGCTGGACTGGGCGGTGGCGGCCCTGCCGCCCAGCGGCGTGGCGACGGTGGTCAACGGCTTCGCCGTGCTGTGGTGGATCGTGCCGGCGATCCTGGTCAACCGGACGATGGAGCATTTCGTCTGGACGCCGCTGGAGATCCGCACCCAGCGCAAGATCCCCGGCATCGTCCGCCGCTTCTCCACGCTGATCGTGTTCGGCTTCGCCGGCTGCGGCATCATCGCCTTCGTGCTGAACCAGCCGATCACCAGCCTGCTCGCGGCCTCCGGTCTGGTCGGCATGGTCGTCGGCCTCGCCATCCAGGCGAACATCGCCAACGTCTTCTCCGGCATCGTCCTGAACATCGAGCGGCCGTTCAAGATCGGCGACAGCATTCAGATCACCGACGTGGTGCGCGGCGTCGTGGTCGACATGACGTGGCGCACGGTGCGGGTGCGCAACGCCGCCGGCTTCATCGTCGCCATGCCGAACGCCAAGGCGTCGGAGGCGACCGTCATCAACTTCAGCGCGGTCGAGCGGGTCTGGATGCGGCTGGAGTACTTCGCCGACGGCCGCCACGAGCCGGGGGCCATGGCCGCCCTGCTGACCGCCGCGCTGCGCGCCACCGAACGGGTCATGCCCAGCGCCGCCGGCGCCCAGCCCTTCGTCCGCTACGACGGATTCCACAGCGTCGGCGGCCAATGGCTGTGCCGCTACAACCTGATTTTCTGGGTCAAGGACCACGACGCCAGCTTCGCCGTGCCGGAGCTGGTGTGGCGGTCGGTCTACAGGACGCTGGCCGACGCCGGCATCGACCCGACCCCGCCCGACCTGACGGACGCCGGTGCCGTGCAGCTCGCCGCCTCCGCCCCCCGATCCCCGCTTCCGGCTTGAGCATGAGGCCGCCCGTGATCCGAAACCTATACGTCCTGCTGGGCGCCCTGCCGGTCCTGCTGGCCGGCTCCGCCTGCGCGCCGCTGGGCGGCGGTTCCTCGCCCGCCATCCTGGAACGCATCGCCGACGGCGAGTACGACGTCGGCATCCGCTACCCGTCGCGGCGCGCCCGCTATGTCATGATCGTCGAGCAGGACGAGGAGACCCTGGCCGTCTCCAACCGCGCCGCGACCGTGGATCCGGGCTCCGCCGGGCCGGCCCCCGCGACGGCGATGGCGCAGCCCGCCGACCGGGTGCTGGCGCCCTGCGCCGAGGCGCTGGGCAACTGGTACCGCCACACGCCCGCCGGCTACGTCTGCGTCGGCGACGGCGCGCCGCCCACTGCCCCGGGAAGCTGAACGATGCGGGGCGTGGTCATCGCGTTTCTCCTGCTGCAGGGGTGTGCCGCCGCGGCGCCGGTACCGGGCGTGGACGCCCTGCGCATCGAGGCGGACGACGCGGCGAACGGCCGCCGGCCGGTCGCCGTCGACGTCGTGCGGGTCGGCGACGCGGCGCTCGCCGAACGGCTCGACGGCCTGGACGCGGCCGCGTGGTTCCGCACGCGGGTCGCGCTCCGCCGCGAGGCGGGCGGGCGGATCGCCATCGCCTCGTGGGAGGTCGTGCCCGGCCAGACCATCGCCCTGCACAGCCTGCCGCCCTACGATGCGGCGCCGGTCGCGACCTTCGTCTACGCGCGCTACGCCACGCCGGGCGCCCACCGGGCGCGGCTGGCGGGGACGGCGCCGGTCCGCCTGCGGCTCGGGCCGGACGGCTTCGCCGCCGAAGGCGGTGCGCCGTGACGGCCGTGCTCGACAGCGCCCGCCCGGTGGCCCGCGCCGGCACGCCGCCCGGCGCGATGGCGCTGTTCCGGCCCTTCGTCGCCGACCTGACGGCCTGCTGCGCCGCGCCCGGGCCCGCCGCCGACCACCTGACCGGCAGGCTGCGCGCCATGACGGACGCCGCCGCGGAGCACGGCCCCGGCGCCCACGGCGCGACCGTCAAGGCGGTGTTCGCCATGGCGATGCTGGCCGACCGCGCGCTCGCCCAGACCCGCCCGGCGGAGGCGGTCGTCGCCCAGCGCCTGTTCGGCGCCAACGGCACCCTGCAGATCCTCTTCGTCCAGGCCGACGACCTGATCCGTCTGGGCGACAAGGCCGACCGCGATCTGGCCTCCGTCTACCTCGCCGTGCTGGCGCTCGGCTTCGCCGAGGACGCCGACGCGGCGGCGCGCCGTCCCTCGCTGCACCGCATCGCGGCCGGCGAGCGGAACGAGAGCGGACGCCCCAGCCCGCACGCCTACGAACCGCCCGGCGGCGCCATTCCGGGGGAGGCGCGGCCGTCGGCCAAACGCTGGTGGTGGGCGCTGAGCGCGGTCGCCGCGATCTTCCTGCTCGCCAGCCATCTGCTGTGGACCGGCGCCACGGAGAACCTGGCCGCCGACCTGCGCGGCGCCCGCGCCGCCATCGAGGACATGGGGCTCGCATGGTCCTACTGATGGTCGTGCTGGAGATGCTGCTGTCCGCGATCGGGACGGCCATCGCCACCCTTCTGCCCTATGCCCTGGTCGGCGTGCCGCTGTACGTGGCGTACCGCATCGCCCGCGCGGCGTGGCCGCGGCTCGCCGCCGCCCTGCGCCCCCCCGCCAAAGCCGGAGCGAAGCCCCGGCCGAAGGCCGCAGCGGCGGTCCGCAAGGCACCGGCGCCCTTGCGCATCCGCCGGGAGGCCCCGCCCGCCCCCGCCGCGGCATCCACCCTCGCGCCGCTGGCCCGCGTCTACGGCGAGGGGCTGGACATCCTGAAGCGCCAGATGCGCGGCCCGCTGCGGCGCGGCGACATCCCCTGGTTCGTGGCCTTCGGGGTCGGCGGGCCGGCGCTGCTCGCCACCGATCCCACCCATGTCCGCTGGCCGGAGGACGGCAACGGCGAGGCCGGCGCGTGGTGGTTCTGCGAGGGCGCGGCGATCCTGCACGCCGGCACCGATTCCGCCGACGGCGCCCGGCTCGACGAGGCGTGGCCGGCCCTGCTGGCGGCGATGCGCGCCCGGCCGATGCGCCGCCCGCTGGACGGCGTCCTGCTGATGGTCGGCGCCGACGAGCTGCGCGCCGCGGCGCAGCGCGACGCCCCGCGCGCCGCCCTGGTCCGCCGCGCCGCGGCCCTGCGGGAACGGCTGCGCGCCCTGCAGGACGGCCTCGGCGTGGTCTGTCCCGTGCACGTGGTGGTGACCCGGGCGGAGGCGCTGGACGGCTTCGCCGACCTCTGCGCCGCCGTCCCGGCCGGCATGCTGGACGGCGCCCTCGGCTGGACCAACCCGCACGACTGGGCGGACGCCTTCGACCCGCGCTGGGTGGACGCGGCGGCGGGCGCCCTGCACGCCGACCTCGCACGGCTGGAGGCCGACGCCCTGGCAGCCGGCACCGCCCGGCCGGGCCTGCTGCTGCTGCCGCTGGCCCTCGACGCGGCGCGCGACCCGCTGGCGCTGTTCCTGGAGGGGGTGCTGCGCCCGACCGAGGGGGCCGAGCCGTTCCCGCTGCACGGCATCGCGCTGACCGGCGCCCACAGCACCGTGACCGGGGGGCGGCGTCCGGTCTTCGCGCGCGACCTCCTGCCCGGCCGCGCCCTGGCCGAAGCCGGCTACGGCCGCCCGTCCGACCGCGCCTTCCGGACGGCGCGGCGGCGCCGGCGCCACGCGCAGGGCGCGCTGGCGGCCTCCGTCGTCGCCCTGTCGGCGATGGCGTGGCAGGGCGCCGCCCGTGTGGCGGAGCCGGTTCCGGCGGTGACCGCCGGCGTGGCGGATCTGCGCAAGGGCCTGGCCGGACGCGACGGGGTCGGCGACCCGCAGGTGATCGGCCGGATCCTGGCCGCCACCGCCCAGATGGAGCACACCACCCTCGCCACGCCGCTGCTGCCGACGTCGCTGCTGAGCCGGCTGGACGAGGACAAGCGGCGGCTCGCCGCGGCGACGGTGCGGCGGGCGGTGCTGCGCCCGATCCGCGACGCGCTGCTGCCCAGGAACGGTCTCGCCGACATGCCGCCGGTGGCGGATCCGCGCCGGGTGGAGGACCTGCCCGGCCTGCGGCGCCTGTCCGACCAGATCGACCGCGTCTCCGGACGGCGCGCGGCGCTCGACCGCTACGAGCGGTTCCGGCGGCGCGGCCACTTCAGCGAGCTGGTCGAGCTGTCGGACAGCGTCTTCGGCCACGTCCGCCGGCCCGCCGTGCCGGCCAGCGACACCTTCACCACCCGCATCGCCGCGGGAGCCGACCTGCCCGACCTCGACGCCCGCGCCATCGCCGCCGCCGTGCGCGCCGAATCCGTCCGGCTCGCCGAACCGCTGGCCGAGGAGCTCTACACCCGCTCGCCCCTGCGCGTGCGCGCCGAAGCCCTTGCCGACCGGCTGCGCGCCCTGCCGGAGGAGCCGTCCGCCGAGGACGCGGCCGAGGTCCGCCGCCTCGTCGAGCGCGTGACCGACGCCGCGGCGTGGCCGATCTCCAACGCCGTGCTGGCGCCGGCTTCCGGTCTGCCGGAGGCCGTGAAGGCCCTGGTCCAGCGCGCGGCCATCGGCGAGCTGCCGGGCCGGGACGCGGCCGAGCGGATCGTCGAGATGCTCTCCACCGCCGGGGCCGCGGCGCGCGCCGACCTGCTCGCACTGGAGGCGCCACACGTCGGACGCCTGTTCGTGCAGTCGGACGGCGGCCCGGCGCTGGCGGTCTCTCCCACCCTCGCCGCGCTGCCCGACCGCGTGGCCGAAGTGGCGGCCAGCCGGCCGGAAGCTCCCGCACCGGCGCCCGCCCCGCCGCCGGAGCCGGAACCGGCCAAGCCCGCGCCCGCGGCCAAGGCCCCCGCTCCGCCGCCCCAGCCGCCGGTGGAGGCGACGCCGAAGCCGGATCCTGTTCCGGCCCCGCCGGCGGTCGCCGAGAAGCCGGAAGCCACTCCGGCCGTCACCATGGCGCCGCCGCCCACACCCATCCCGCGGCCCGCGCCGGACCGTCTTCCCGAGGCTGCCGACGCGACGCTGGCGAAGCTCGGCGCGGCCTTCTCGGAGATGCTGGCCGGGCGGTTCCCCTTCGTGCGGCCCGACCGCGCGGGGCGCGCGCCCGACGCCGACCCGGAGGACGTCCGGCAGTTCTACCGCCTGCTCGACGCGGCGAAGGCGCCGCCCGGTCGCACCCTGCCGCCCGAGCTGAAGGCCTTCGCCGACCGGATGGACGCCGCGCGCCCGCTGCTGGAGGCGGCGCTCCGGCCGGCCGGCATGACCGTGGAGCTGACCTACGGCGTCAACCGGGCGGCCGAGGTCGGCGCGGAGCACATCATTGACTGGTCGGTGCGCTCCGGCACCTCCGCCGTCGGCGCGGGGGGAAGCGGCAACCGCCTCGCCTGGAGCGCCGGGCAGCCGATCCTGCTGAGCTTCCGCTGGGCCGCCGGCTCCCCCTTCCGCCCGAAGAGCGCCGCAAGCGGAGGGACGCCGGCCATGGCCGGCGACACCCTCACCGTGGTCGAGCACGGGCCGTGGGCGCTGCTGCGTCTCCTCAAGGGCCGAGCCCAGCCCGGCGCGCCGGCGTCGGAGGCCGGTGCGCTCATCCGCATGGTCCTGCCGACCGAAACCATCGCCGGCCTGCCGGCGCGCGACACGGTCCTGTTCCTGGCGGCCTCGGTGACGGCCAACGGCAAGGCGCCGACCCCGCTGCGACTGCCGGACCTGCCGGCCGCCTACCCGCACTGGTAGAGGATCTGTGACAAAATATTTCCGTCGCAAATTGTCGTATTTTGACAAACGAAACCCACCGAAACCCTTAATGCCATTAACCTATTTTTAAAAACGCCCCTTGAATAGTGACGTCACTTGGCAAGTACTGTAATAGAAGGCCATAAAAAAATAAGTAGTACTGTGTTGTTGAGTGATGTGCACAGGCCATAGCGCGCCTCAACCTGTGCATCATGTTGTTGGAAAGAAATAAAAAGACTCCATCTGGCACGAAATTCCGGCTCTCGACGCGTGCGGGGCGCTCCGATCCCGCGCGCAGACGCTCAACACAACCCGTCAAACGTGCAACTCACACCCGCTCCCTGAAAGGTTTGGTTCATGGAAGATCGCAACAAGCGCGCCCTCGCCCTGGTCAAGTATCACAGCTACGCTTCCGGCGCGCTGGGCCTCATCCCGGTTCCGGGCGCCGACGTCGCCGCGGTCAGCGCCGCCCAGCTCAACATGATCCATAAGCTGGCCAAGCTGTACGGCGTCGAGTTCGCGCAGGAGCGCACCCGCGCCATCGTCGTCGCCCTGCTCGGCGGCGTGATGCCCGGCGCGCTCAGCGGCAGCGTCCTGGGTTCCGCGGTGAAAGCCGTTCCGTTCCTTGGCACCGCCCTGGGCATGGCGGTGATGCCGGCCCTGTCGCTGGCGGCGACCCAGGCGCTCGGCCGCGTGTTCATCCAGCACTTCGAGACCGGCGGCACCCTGCTGGACTTCGACACCGAGGCGATGCGCGAGCACTTCCGCCGCGAGTTCGAGCAGGCCAAGGCCGAGAACCCCGAGACGTCCGTGGACGCCCCGCAGATGGAAGAGCCGGCCGTCAAGAAGGCGGGCTGACCTCCAGGCGCGCCGGGCGAAAGGAAAGCATCATCGTGTTCGAGCTGATCTACATCGGCCTCTGCCTGCTGGTCGGGTTTCTCGCGACCGGCCGGCGCGGCGGTTTTCTGCTCTACGCGTTCCTGGCGGTGGTGCTGACCCCGCCCGGCGCCCTCCTGGTCCTGATTTTGGTCACCGGCCGCCGCAAGAAACCGGCGAAGGCGGCCGAAGCATGACGCGGACGCGCATTCGGCGCCGCACGGCCCTCGGCCTGCTGGCCGGAGCCCTTGCCGCACCCGCGCTGCCGGCGGCGGGCGCCGACTACTGGACCATCGCGTCGGAAGACCATTTCCCGCCCTACAACTTCTCGCTCAAGGGCAAGCGCACGGGCGTCGACACGGAGATCGTCGAGGCCCTGCTGAAGGAGCTGGGCGTCACGCCGGTCCACCGGCCGCTGTCCTGGCGCGAGGTGGTGCAGTCGATGGACGAGAACACCGCCGACGTCGCCTTCCAGTTCATCGCGTCGCCGGCGCGGTTCGAGCAGTACAACATGATCGGTCCCTTCCGCACCGGCACCACGGTGTTCATGGTGCGCAAGGATTCCGACATCACCTACGAGCGGCTGGAGGATCTGGCGCCCCACCGCATCGGCGTGGTGGACGGCTTCTCCTACGCGCCGGACTTCGACGCCGCGACCTTCCTCGAGAAGGTCCCGTCCAGCAGCAACGTGGTCAATTTCCGACGCCTGATGCTGGGGCGGGTGGACGTCGTCGTCGGCGACCTGCACGTGCTGAACCACGTGGCGAAGCAGGACGGGCGGCTGAAGGACGTGCGCGTGCTGCCGAAGCCGGTCGGTCTCGTGCCCCGCTACATCGCGCTCCCCAAGGCGCGCAAGGCCAAGGCCGAACAGCTCCAGGCCGCCTTCGTCAAGCTGCGCGACGACGGCACCATCGCCCGCATCGTCGATTCATGGCTGACGCAATGACGCGGGCCGCCCCCCCGCCCGACCGGCCCTTCTCGGTGCTGCTCACGCTGACCGGGCTGGCCGACCGTCCGACGCTGACCCGGCTGGTGGTGACCGGCTGCGTGTCCGCCACCGCCAACCTCGTCAGCCTGATCAGCCTCAGCGCCGAGCTGTCGGGCTGGCTGCGCGGCGAGGTGCTGGACACCCCGTTCCTGGTCTTCTGCGCCTCGCTGCTGGTCGGCTACGTCGCGTCCAAGCGCTTCGTGTCGCTGCTGCTGACCACCGCGTTCAGCGCGCTCGCCGACCTGCGGCGGCGCCTGCTGCGCCACGCCACGCTGGGCGGGCACGCGCGCATCCTGTCCATGGAGGCGGCGCAGTCGTTCGACCACGCCCACTACCACCTGGAGCGGATCGCGACGCTGCTGCCCAACCTGTCCATCGCCGCCAACATGATGCTGGTGGCGATGGTCGCCTACCTCTACCTGTGGACGCTGTCCACGCTGGGCGCCACGCTGCTGCTGGCCGCCGCCGTGCTGGTCGGGGCGTGGTACGTGCGCGAGGCGCAACGCACCCGCGGCATCCTGGGCGACGCCAAGGACGCCGAGGTCCGGGTGCTGCACGGCTTCGGCGAGATCCTGGCGGGCAACGCCGAGATCAAGCTGGGCAAGACGCGCCGCGACGCGCTGAACGCCGCCATCGAGAGCGACATCGCCGCCTGGGAGGAACTGAAGCGCCGCCACGGCCGCAGCCTGGGCGAGCTGTTCTCGTGGATCGCCGCGATCATCATCGGCTTCTCGGCGGTGTTCGTGTTCATCTTCCCGCGCGTCGGTGCCATGTCGGTGGCGGAGCTGCCGACGGTGACCTCGGTCATCCTGTTCCTGGCGCGCCCGCTGTCGAAGTTCCTCAACGCCGTGCCGGACTACGTGGCGGCGGAGGACGCGGCGGCGCGGCTGACCGCCCTGCTGGCCGCCATGCCCGAGGCGGAGTACGAGCCGTCGCGCCTCGCCCGCGCGCCGCGCCGGTTCAGCAGCATCGAGCTGCGCGGCGTCGCCTTCGGCTATCCCGCCGGGATGCGCCCCATGCCCTTCATGATCGGCCCCATCGACCTGACCATCGCGGCGGGCAGCGTGGTCGGCATCGTCGGCGCGAACGGATCGGGCAAGTCGACGCTGCTGCGGGTCATCCCGCTGCTGTTCCTGCCGGACGACGGGCAGGTGCTGCTCGACGGGCAGCCGGTGGAGGGCGACCGGCTGGAAGCCTACCGCGACCTGTTCTGCGCGGTCTTCCAGGACCACCACATCTTCACGCGGCTGCCGCGCGGGGCGGGCTTCGACGAAGCCCTGTTCCGCGAGATGCTGGCCTACCTGAAGATCGACCACCTGGTGCCGGCGACCGACGACGGCACGCTGAACCGAGACCTGTCCAAGGGACAGCGGCGGCGTCTGGCGCTGGCCGTGGCGGTCGCCGAGGGGCGGCCGGTCCTCATCCTCGACGAGTGGACGTCCGACCAGGACAGCGAGTTCCGCACCCGCTTCACCGACGAGATCATCGGCAAGCTCCAGTCCCTGGGCCGCACCGTGATCTTCGTCTCGCACGACGGCGACATCGCGCCGGTCTGCGACCTCACCATCCGCATGAGCAACGGGCAGATGAGCGGCGCCGTCCGTGCCGACGCGACGCTGTGTTTGCAGGAGACCGAGTGACATGGCTGACCAGGCCTTTTCCGCGATCGACGACACGCAGGAGCCGGCGACGCGGCGGTCCCGTCTGCGGGCGCTGTTCGCGTTCTGGTACGAGGAGCACCGCCGGACGATGCTGGTCGCCGCGCTGGTCGGCATGCTGATCTTCCTGTACTTCGCCCCGGCCATCGTCATCTTCATCCCCGCCGGCCCCGGCGGCGTGCTGTGGAAGCGCTTCCACCAGGGCACGCAGATGGGGCCGGCCCTGCCCGAGGGCGTCCACGTCGTCTTCCCGTGGGACCGGATCGAGGTCTACGACCTGCGCCTGCAGGAGGACACGCGCTCCTACGCCGCGATCGCCAACGACGGCCTGAACGTCAACATCGAGATCACGGTGCGCTACCGCCCAAACGCGGAGCGGCTGGCGGAACTGCACAAGCACGTCGGCACCAACTACCTGGAGGTGCTGCTGGTGCCGGAGGTGGGCTCGGTGTCGCGCGAGATCGTGTCGCGCTCCAAGGCCGACGAGCTGTACGCCCACCGCCGCCTGCGCGTTCAGACCGAGGCGTACGAGCAGCTCGCCGACCGCGTCATGTACGCCCAGCTGATCGGCGCCGAGACCGGCCCAAAGCCGGACGCCCAGACCAAGACCGGCTACCTGCTGATCCAGGACATCCTGATCCGCAACGTGTCGCTGCCCGAGGCGATCATGACCTCGATCGAGCGCAAGATCCAACAGGACCAGGCGGCGCAGGAATACCAGTTCCGCCTGCAGCGCGAGCTGTTCGAGAGCCAGCGCAAGCAGATCGAAGGCCAGGGCATCCGCGCCTTCCAGGAGACCGTGCAGGCCAACCTGACCGAGAACTACCTGCGCTGGCGCGGCATCGAGGCGACGCTGGAACTGGCCCATTCGCCCAACAGCAAGATTGTGGTGATCGGCAACGCCGGCAGCGGCGGCCTGCCGCTGATCCTGGACACGGCGGCGGACAAGAACGGGGCCGGCGCGGTGCCGGGCGCGCCGTCCGCGGGCGCCGTCTCCGCGGGGGTGCCGAGTGCGCCGGCCTCGCAGCTGCCCTCGCTCGTCGGTGCGACACCGGCTCCGCCGGCGCCTCCGCATGCGCCCGGCCCGACCGCCGGAGCGGCGGATGCGGCACCGGCCCCGGGTGCCGCGCCGGCGGCGCCTGCCACGGCCGAGGCTCCGGCCAAGGGCGGCGAGGCGGGCAAGGCAGCGGCGGCGCCCATCCTGTCGAAGCTGTCGCCGTCCCGTCTGCTCGACGCCGTGAAGCCGAAGTGAGGCGGGCATGGATCTCTGGCGCCTCCTCAGACGCGACGCGCTCCGCCGTCTCAAGCCACTCCTGCTGCTGGCGTTCCTGACCGCGGCGGTCAACCTCACCCTGCTGACGTCGATCAACGGCGCGCTGCTCAGCCTGCAGGATGGGCCGACGCTGGAACGGCTGCTGCTGGTCTTCCTGCTGTCCGCCTTCCTGTGGCGGTTCGTGCAGAACTGGCTGATGAGCGTGGCGTCCAAGCGGATCCAGGCGGCGCTCGGCGCGCTGCGCATGGGGCTGCTGCGCCGTGCGCTCGCGGCCGAGCTGCCGGATGTGATGGCGGTCGGCCCGGCGCGCATCGCGGCGGCGGCGGGGGCGGAGCTGCAGCTGCTGTCGCAAGCGGTGCCGACGCTGGTCATCAGCTTCCAGTCGGTGGCGGCGATCCTGCTGTGCCTGCTCTACCTCGCCTCGCTGTCGGGGTTGGCGGTGATGATCGTGCTGGGCGTGCTGATGCTCGGCGGCGTCGTGGTCGCCCGCTGCGCCATGCGCCTGGAGGCGCTGGCGGAGGAGATCCACGGCATCGAGACCGACCTGACCGAGCGCTCGGACCACATCCTGAAGACGCTGCGCGAGTGCAAGCTGAACCGGCGCCGCCGCGACGACGCGCTGGCCGACATCGCCGCCGGCACCGAGGGGCTGCGGCAGGACCGGCACAGCTTCGCCGTGCAGTACAGCCGCTACTTCATGGCCAACGAGCTGACCTACTACTTCGCGCTGGCCGGCATCGTCTTCCTGCTGCCGGCGCTGGCGGCGACGGACATCGCGACGGTGGTGCTGGCGGCGCACGCCGCCGCGTTCATCGCCTACCCGGTCATCACCATCGTCACCTCCTACCCCTCCTACCTCGGAGCGGAGACCGCCGCGCGCTCCTACCTCGCCATCGAGGAGCGGCTGGCCGACCCGCGCCGGTCCCCGGCGGTGGCGGCCGACTTCTCCGGCTTCCGGACCCTGGCGCTGGAGGACCTCACCTTCCGCCACGCCGGGCGGGGCGCCGCCGGGTCCTTCACGGTCGGGCCGGTCACCCTGGCGGTCGAGCGCGGCACCGTGGTCTTCGTCACCGGCCACAACGGCTCGGGCAAGAGCACGCTGATCCACATGCTGCTCGGCCTCTACCCGGCGCAGCGCGGCGCCCTGGCGGTGGACGGCGTGCCGGTGCCGCCGGAGGCCATGGCGTCCTACCGCGACCTGTTCTCCGTCGTGTTCTCCGACAGCCACGTCACGCGCCAGCTGCACGGGGTCGGCGACCTGGAGGACGGTTTCGCCGAGGAGCTGCTCGACCTGCTGGAAATCGGCGACAAGGTCGGCCTCGACGGACGGGCCTTCACCACGGTGGACCTGTCGCAGGGCCAACGGAAGCGCCTTGCCCTGATGGCCGCCCTGCTGGAGCGCAAGCCGGTGCTCGTGCTCGACGAGTGGGCGGCCGACCAGTCCCCCTATTTCCGCCGCAAGTTCTACCGGGAGATCCTGCCCTGGATGAAGGCGCGCGGGATCACCGTGATCGCGGTGACGCACGACGACGCCTATTTCGACGCGGCCGACGTCCAGCTCCAGGTCGAGCGGGGCAGCGTGCTGCGCCTTCCCGATCCCGCGGCCGTCGCCTGACGGCCGGGCTCCCCCTTCCCGCCATTTTTCCCACCCCAGACACCCAGAGGCTCACCATGCTCCTTCTCACTGGCGGAACCGGCTTCCTCGGCGGTTCCTTCTATCTGGACGCCGTCCGGAACGGGACCGCAGCGGACTGCCTGCTTCTGATCCGGGGCGCCGACGAGGACGCCTGCCGCGCCCGCCTCGCCAAGAACCTCTCCCGCGCCATGGACCGCGCCTCGGCGGAGGCCGCCGCCAAGCTGTGCGGCATACTGCCGGGCGATCTGCAGTCGCTGGCGACCAGCACCGACCCGCGGTTGGACGCGGTGACGCACATCGCCCACATCGCCGCCGACACCTCCTTCGACAGCCGGGATTCGGTCTGGCAGATCAACGTGGACGGCACGCTGGCGCTGGCCGCCCGCGCGCGGCGCATGCCGAAGCTGCAGCGCTTCCTGCACATCGGCACCGCCTTCTGCTGCGGCGAGGCCCCGCACCTGGAGATGGTGCACGAGGCCACGCCCCCGGGCCCCGACGCCCCCCACATCGCCGAGTACACCCGCAGCAAGGCGGCGGCCGAGCACGCGCTCAAGGCCGCCTTCCCCGAGCTGCCGCTGGTCGTCGCCCGCCCCTCCATCGTGGTCGGCCACACCACGCTGGGCGTCCGCCCCAGCGCCAGCATCTTCTGGTTCTTCCGGCTGCTCGACCACACCGGGGTGCTGCCGGCCGAGAAGGACGGATTCATCGACATCGTGCCCGTCGACTGGGTGTCGGCCCGCCTGCACGACCTGCTGCGCAAGCCGGACCTGAAGCACGCGCTCTACCACGTCTCGGCCGGCCTCGGCTCGCGCACCACCTGGGACGACTTCGCGGCCGCCTTCGCCGCCGAGGGTCACGACGGCGGCACGCGCCCCTACACCTGCTTCGACCCGAAGGGGCCGGAGGGCTGGCGCCCGTTCGACGCTGCGTTCAAGGCCAAGTTCCCGAAGCGCGACGTGCTGAACCGGACCATGGCGGTGGGAGCCCGCAAGTACCACCGCTTCGTCAACCAGGACATTGCCTTCGACAACGCGCGCCTGCTGGCCGAGGGCTTCGCCCCGCCGCCGGCCTTCAAGAACTACCTGAAGGTCTGCCTGGACAGCCAGCGCGCGACCATCGCCGAGCAGTTCGTGGACGACGCCGCCGCCTTCGAGTTCGACGAGGCGCTGACCCCCGCCACCGCCGCCGCCTGAGCCCGGACTCCCCGCCATGCCCATGCTGATTCCCACCCGCCTCGCCCCCAGCCCGATCCACGGGCTGGGACTCTTCGCCGAGGAGCCCGTCGCCGCGGGCACGCCGATGTGGCGGTTCGACCCGCGCATCGACCGCATCATCGCCCCCGGAGACACGGTCCTGACCGATTATCCGGGCGTCGCCCGGATGGCGGAATCGCACGGCTGCGTCATCGACGAGGCCGGCAGCGTCCTGCTGCTGGGCGACGACAGCCGCTTCGTCAACCACGCCGACGAGCCGGTGATGGGACGGGCGGAGTCGGACGACTGGCGGGTGTTCCGCGCCCTGCGGGACATTGCCGCCGGGGAGGAGCTGACCTGCAACTACGAGGACATCTGCGGGGACGTCCGCGACGCCGGCGCCGCGCAGTACCTCGCGGAGACGGCCGGATGAGCCGGATCCCGCTGCGGACCAGCATCGTCGGCGGCGGCGCCGCGCTGTCGCCAGCGCGGCGGGCGGTGATGTTCGACCTGCTCGGCGTCTGGTTCGAGGGCTACGGCGAGGACTACTTCAACGAGGAGCTGGACGGCGTCGACCACTGCGTCCTGCAGGAGGAGCCCGACACCGGCCAACTGGTCGGCTTCGCCACCCTGTACCAGCGGGAGCCGGTGGTGGACGGCCGGGCGGTCGGCCTCTTCCACACCCTGCACTGCATCCTGGACCGCCGCCACTGGGGATCGAACGCGCTGGTCCGCGCCATGGTGGCGTTCATGCTCGACCACGCCCGCGGCGAGGACGGCGGGCGCCCGTGGTACTGGCACTACAGCGCGGTCGGCTACCGCTCCTACCGCTACATGCCGTCGCTGTTCCGCCGCCACGCGCCCAATCCCGAACAGGCCCTCGATCCCTTCGACCGGGC
The DNA here is from genome assembly GCF_050789165.1 of Azospirillum sp. Taxonomy (NCBI): domain Bacteria; kingdom Pseudomonadati; phylum Pseudomonadota; class Alphaproteobacteria; order Rhodospirillales; family Azospirillaceae; genus Azospirillum; species Azospirillum sp. Next base: position 111,315 of record NZ_JBOZRT010000021.1, on the reverse strand, counting down.
GGTGCGGGACTGGGTCGGCCGGACCTGCTTCGAGCAATACTACGACACGGAAAGCGGGCTGGTGGACTGGAACTGGCAGGGTTACGGCCTGACCGAGGCGGCCCGCGCCATCAGCGAGGCCAAGCTGGACAGCCCCGGCGTCTCCTTGTTCCGCGCCGTCAACCCGCGCTGGGCCGACAGCGTGGAAGTCCTCTGCCAGGCCCGGCTGTCAGACGACAACCTGACCGATTTCGCCCGCCGCTGGTTTCCCCCCTCCCCCGTCTCCACCCCTGTTTCTGGATGAGCCTCTTCATGCGTCTTGCCTCCACCCTCCGCATCGCGGCGGCCGTCGCCGCCTGCGCCACGCCGGCCGCCGCCGAGTCCAACGTCGACCTCATCTTCGGCGGCGACGCCTATTTCCAGGGCGCCCACGTCAAGCAGCGCCAGGACGCCGGGCTGCGCTCGACCGAGTTCGCCAACCGCCTGCGCGTGACGATGACGCCGACCGCCAAGGCGGACAACGGGCTGGAGTACGGCGCCCGCCTGCGCATGGTCACCGACACCGGCGACCCGTCCATCTCGAGCCGCAACATGTTCAACGACCGGGCCTTCCTCTTTGCGAACGGCGCCTTCGGCACGGTGCAGGCCGGCACCATCAACGGGCTGTCCGACGAGTACGGCATCATTGGCCCCAACGTGGAGGGCGTCGCCGGCAGCCCGGACAGCAACGGGCTGCTGTTCCTGAACGGGTCGTCCACGCTCGGCGCGCTGCCGCTGACCGCGACCAGCCTGCGCACGCTGCTGGCCTACGACGTCGGCACCAAGCTGATCTACATTACCCCGTCCTTCGGCGGCCTCCAGGGGGCGGTGTCCTACACGCCGCGCACCAACGATTCCAACAACTCGGTCAACCGCCGCAAGACCGACCCGCTCGGCGTCGCGCCCACCTTCCACGACGTCGTCGAGGCCGGCGCGGTGTACCAGGACACGTTCGGAGAGGTCGGGCTGAGCGCCAGCGCCTTCTACCAGACCGGCCGCGCCAACCGGCAGGCCGACGGCGTCCTGATGCAGTCCTTCGAGGACCTGCGGTCGTTCCACGTCGGCGCCAACCTGAGCTACGGCGACGTCAAGATCGGCGCCAGCTTCGCCAACAGCGGCAAGAGCGGCTACGCCACCGACGCCACGGAGAAGCGCACGCAGACCACGCTCATCTTCGGGGCGCAGTACACGATGGGGCCATTCCTCCTCGCCGCCAACTACGTGCGCGCGCAGGGCAACGACTCGGCGACGATGTCGACGCCGTCCAAGGCCGACATCTGGCAGGGCGGCATCACCTGGACGGTCGCTCCCGGCATGACCACCGGGCTGGAGTACGACTATGTCCGCTCCACCCTGTCCTCCGGTCCGCTGACGGCCGGCGGCGCCAACCTGAACGACCGCTCGCACATCCTGATGCTGGACACGCGACTGGCGTTTTAGGGCAGATCGCGGACGGACCCAGGGTCCGGGAGCGAATGCCGGTTCACGCTGAACCGGCATTCGCTCTGTGGGCGTGGCCGGCTCCCTTCCCGGCGGCGCGCCGGTCAGCGGCCGGCAAAGGCGGCCGGGCGCTTCTCGATGAAGGCGGTGATGCCCTCGCGGATGTCCTGTGTGGCGGCCATGCGGGCGAACTGGCCGGCCTCCACCGCCAGCCCCTCGTCGATGGACAGGTTCAGGCCGCGCGTGGTGGCCGCCAGGCAGGCGGCGACCGCCAGCGGCGATTTGTCGACGATGCGTGCCGCCAGGGCGTGCGCCGCGTCCATCAGATCCTCGTGCGGAACGACCAGGTTGACGAGGCCGGCCGCCTGCGCGTCGTGCGCCCTGATCGGGTCGCCGGTCAGCAGCATGGCCAGCGCCCGCTTGCGGCCGATCAGGCGGGGCAGCCGCTGCGTGCCGCCATAGGGCGGCGGGAAGCCCAGCTTGATCTCCGACTTGGCGAACTGCGCGCGATCGCTGGCGACGGCGAGCGGCACCGCCTCCGTCACCTCGCAGCCGCCGCCGAAGGCGATGCCGTTCACCGCAGCGATGATCGGCTTGGAAAAGCTCTCCAGGCGGCTGGTCAGCCGCTGGCCGCGCCGTACGAACTCCCGCAGCGCCGTCTCGGGGCCGGCGAAGACCGGGCCGGAGAACTCGACGATGTCCGCGCCGGCGGAGAAGGCGCGTTCCCCCGCCCCGGTGAGGATGACGGCGCGCACCGACCCGTCCGCTTCGATGGCGTCGAGGCGCTCGTGCAGGCGGGCAATGGTGGCGAAGTCGATGGCGTTCAGCTTGTGCGGCCGGTTCAGCGTCAGCGTGGCGATAGCGCCCTCGACGCTCAGAAGCACGATGTCGTTCATGGGGTGATCCCTCCTTTGTCGTCAGACGGTCTGGGTCCAGACCGTCTTCAGTCCCGTGTACTTGTCGAGCGCGTGCAGCGACCGGTCGCGGCCGAAGCCGGACTGGCGGAAGCCGCCGAACGGCGTCGTCATGGCGTGCCGGTCGTAGGTGTTGATCCACACCGTGCCGGCGCGCAGCGCCGCCGCCAGCCGGTTCGCGCGGGCCGGGTCCGCCGTCCACACGCCGGCGGCCATGGCGTAGACGCTGCCGTTGGCAAGCCGCACCGCCTCCGCCTCGTCCTGGAAGGAAGCCACCGCCAGGACGGGGCCGAATACCTCCTCGCGCCAGATCCCCATGCCCGGCGTGACGCCGTCCAAGATGGTCGGCGCTACGAAGTTGCCGGCGCCGTTCAGCCGCACGCGCACGCCGCCGGCGATCAACTCGGCCCCTTCGCCCATGGCCTCCTCCACCGCCGCCAGGATGCCGTCGCCGTGGGCGGCGTCCACCACCGCGCCGTAGCGCGTGCCGGGGTCGAGCGGGTCGCCGGGCTGGAGGCGCTCGGCGTGGGCGACCAGCCGCCGCAGCAGTTCCTCCCGGATGTCCGCGTGCACCAGCAGCCGGGAGCCGGCGTTGCACACCTGCCCCTGGTTGTAGAAGATGCCGCCGGCGATGCCGCGCACGGCCTGATCCGGGTCGCAGTCGGGGAACACGATCTGGGCCGACTTGCCGCCGCATTCCGGCCACACCGCCTTCAGGTTCGATGCCGCGGAGTAGGCCAGGAAGCGCTTGCCGACGACGGTCGAGCCGGTGAAGGCAACGCAGTCCACGTCCATGTGCTGGCCGAGCGCCCGTCCAGCCGTCTCGCCGCGGCCCGGCACCACGTTCAGCACGCCGGGCGGCAGGCCGGCCTTGGCGGCGAGCGCGGCCAGCCGGATGGCGCTCAGCGGAGCCCGCTCCGACGGCTTGAGCACCACGGAATTGCCGGCGGCCAGCGCCGGAGCGATCTTCCAGCAGGCCATCAGCAGCGGGAAGTTCCAGGGCACCACGGCCGCCACCACGCCGAGCGGCTCGCGCCGGACGAGCACCGTCGCCGGGGCGTCGACCGGCACCGCCTCGTCGTGGATCTTGTCGATGGCCTCGGCGTACCACGCGACGCAGTCGGCCGCGGACGGAACGTCGATAGCGTGGGCGTCGCGCACCGGCTTGCCCATGTCGATGCTCTCCAGAACGGCCAGTTCGCGGCGTTCGGCGAGCATCAGGTCGGCCAGCGTCCGCAGGATGCGTTTGCGATCGCGCAGCGGCAGCGTGCGCCAGCGGCCGTCCTCGAACGACCGCCGCGCCGCGGCCACGGCGGCGTCGACATCCTCGGCGTCGCAATCGGCAATCTGCGCGATCACCTGGTCGGTCGCCGGGTTCACGCAGGGAAATACCCCACCGCTTCGCGCCGCACGGTATTCGCCGTCAATGAAGGCCCGGCCGTCCAGCAACAATTCCGCTTTTGTCCGCTGCCATTCACTGTCCTTTTCAACAAGACCCACAGTCATTCCTCCTCAATTTCTGAGTTGCACTGTGGATCACACAGGAATATGCGGCAAACGACTAAACATCATCCTCGGTTGAGGAAAAGTGGGGCGACCGCCACGGCGACGGTTGCCTGGGAGTGGTGGAGCCCGGGAGCGGCCGGGAACGCATCAGCCCCTCCTAATGTTGCAGGCGGGGCGGCGCCACCCTGGAACGGTGGCGCTCGCCGGCAACATCGACAGGAGTCAATCATGCTGCCCGCCACCGCGTCGCGCGTGGAGAACGCCACGTCCGCAGACATCAACCAGCGCTTCGCCGTCGAGATCGAGGCGAGCATCCGTCATCACGCCGAGCATCCGGAGGAGATCGACCGGCGCCTCGACGAGCTCGATTACGAGTGGGACATCGAGCGCACGCTGGAGGCGAACGCGGCGACGCTCGCGCTGAGCGGCACGCTGTTGGGGGCCTTCGTGGACCGCCGCTTTCTGATCCTGCCTGCGGTCGTGACCGGGTTCCTGCTCCAGCACGCGCTTCAGGGCTGGTGCCCTCCGGTTCCGGTCTTCCGCCGACTGGGCGTCCGCACCACCGCCGAGATCGACCGTGAGCGGTACGCGCTCAAGGCCCTGCGCGGCGACTTCACAGGGCTGGAGCGCACCGCGCCGGACGAGGCGCCGGCACGCCGCGCCCACCGTGCCGTCGAGGCAGCCGGCGCCTGATCGAAACCCCGGCAACCACCAGCCTGCCCCGATTGCCGCGTCGCGCGCCGTCACACGTCGGTGGTTGCCGGGGTCCGGTTCTGGACGCGCTTGAGGCCGAGCAGCTTGAGCGCATAGCGCTCGTACCCCGGCTCGCTGACGCCCTTGCGGACCTTGCGCAGGAAATAGCGCTCGAAACCCACCTTGGCGAGGTGGACCCAGCGGCCGTGCGACGACCAGTTGACGTTGCGCGGCGGGATCTGCGGCATGGCGACGAACGCCACGCCGGTGTCGCCGAAGTCGGCTAGGCACAGCGCGTTCCAGGTCGGTTCCTCGGTCGCCTCCTTCCCGTCGAGCAGGGCGCGGATGTTGTGGGCGGTCGCCGTGACCATGGTCTCGATCATGTAACCGGTCTTCGGCACACCGACCGGCACGGGAGTCTTCTCAACCGGCGGGATGGCGATGCACACGCCGATGCCGAAGACGTTGCGGTACGTCGGGTTGCGCTGGTGCTTGTCGGTCAGCACGAAGCCGCGCGGGTTGACCAGCCCTTCCACCCCCTGCAGCGCCTTGATGCCACGGAAGGCCGGCAGCATCATGGTGAGGCGGCTCGCGAGAACGTGCGTGGCCTTCTCCTGGCCGTCCTCGCCGAATTCGGTGACGTGCACGGCGTCCGGCGTGAAGCGGTCGGCGCGGGCGTTCACGATCCACTTGATGTGCCGTTCACGCAACGCCGATTCGAGCAGCCCCTTGGTGTCGCCCACCCCGCCAAGCCCGAGATGCCCGATGTAGGGCTCCGGTGTGACGAAGGTGATGGGCACCCTGTGCCGGAGCTGGCGGCGACGCAGGTCGGCATCGGCGATCATCGCGAACTCGTACGCCGGGCCGAAGCAGGAGGCACCCTGCACGGCGCCGATCACCAGCGGACCGGGGTTGCGGCAGAACGCCTCCCAGCGCTTGGCCGCCTCCACGGCGTGATCGACGTGGCAGATGGAGATGGTGTTGGCCTGTGGGCCGAACCCCTCGATCTCATCGAAGGCCAGGTCGGGTCCGGTGGCGATCACCAACTGGTCGTATTCGAGGCGTGAGCCGTCGTCCAGGTCCAGCGCGTTCTCCTCCGGCCGGACACGGCGACACCCGACCGTCTTGAAGGCAATGCCCTTGCGGGCGAAGGGTTCGGCAAGCGGGACCGTGATGTCGTCGCGCGTGCGCCACCCCACGGCCACCCAGGGGTTGGACGGCACGAAATGGAAACGATCGGTGTTCGACACGACGGTGATGCGATCCTCCGGCCGCGCCAGATCCTTCATCTCGTAGGCCATCGGGATACCGCCGATGCCCGCCCCAAGGACGACGATGTGCGCCATGGTGGTTTCCTCTCCTCGGCAGGGCCTTGTTGTCGGTCACCAGCCTCGGCCACCCGGCGGCCCCAACGTCAACGGGTGATGCGCGAGGGGACTGTCGCGTCCCGGCCGCTCCGGCGCGGAGGCACTGCCCCCGCGTCAACCGGCATCCTATTACATTAGATAAAACTAATAAATAGCGCAAAGGAGGTGGCGACCGTTGTCGCGTCCTCAGTCGAAGGCGACGCCCGGCCGAGCCCCCAACCGCTTCAAGATCATGGCCAGGGGGCAGAAGCCGGTGAAGGCCGCCTGCAGCATGTTGGCGCCGACGAAGGCGGCCAGCCACAGCCACTGCACGCTGTGCAACTGGGACAGGACCAGACTCAGCAGAATCATGGTCCCGGCGAAGGCCATCACGATGCGGTCGATGCTCATGGCGTCGTCTCCCGATGGGTTGGTTGGTTCGATGACGAAGACCCCGGCGGCGTGCCGCAGTACAGCTCTGCCAACACGCCGATCACCGCAGACACGTCCGCGCTGGCCAGCGCGTAGACGATCGTCTGGCCCTCACGGCGCGTGCGAACGAGGCCGTCGGCGCGCAGCTTGGCCAAGTGCTGCGACAGGGCCGATTGGCTGAGGCCGACCGCGTCCGCAAGGACGCCGACGCGCATCTCCCCGCGCCCCAGATGGCAGAGGATGGCAAGACGCCGTTCGTTGGCCAGCGCCTTCAGCAGGCGTGCCGCCGAACGGATATGGCGGCCCTCCAATTCATTCATTGACACTAAATTAGAATGTTCTAAATTGTCCGTCAAGACACGATCTGCTTACCCTCGTCCAAGGTGGCCGCCATGCTCCGTCCTACCGCCCGCCTCGCACTGGCCGCGACGCTCCTGCTCGCCACCACGTCGCTGTCCGGCGCACAGGAGGCCGGTCGGGCGAACGCGCAGGCCGACCGGCTTACCGTCCAGCCCCGCCCGGTCGAGGACCTCAAGGCCGTCTTCGCCACCGTGGAAAGCGTTCATGAGACGCTCGCGCGCGCCCGCATCGGCGGCACCATCGCCGACCTGAAGGTCAAGGAGGGGGACAAGGTCGCCACGGGCCAGGTCGTCGCCGTCGTGCGGGATCCCAAACTGCCGCTGCAGCTTGCGGCGCTGGACGCCCGCATCCAGGCTCAGCAGGCGCAGCAGCACCAGGCCGAACTCGAGCTGGACCGCGCGCGCCAGCTGCGGGCCAGCGGCACCGGCACGCAGCAGCGCCTCGACGACGCGCAGGCGGCGGTGGACGTCGCACGGGCCCAGATCGCCGCCATGAGGGCGGAACGCGCGGTGGTGGACCAGCAGCTGCGCGAGGGCGAGGTGTTCGCTCCCGCCAACGGCCGCATCCTCCAGGTCAAGGTGATCGACGGCGCGGTGGTGATGCCCGGCGAGCCGGTGGCGAGCATCGCCACCGAGACCTACGTGCTCCGCCTGCACCTGCCCGAGCGGCACGCCCGCTTCATGCACGAGGGCGACCCGGTGCTGGTCGGCGACCGCGGGCTTGCCCCGGTCACGCCACCGGGCGGAGAGGCGGCCCAGGAAGCGAAAGCGCTGGACCTGAAGCGCGGCACCGTCCGGCAGGTCTACCCGGAGATGGCCGGCGGCCAGGTGGTCGCCGACGCCACCGTCACCGGGCTCGGCGACTTCTTCGTCGGCGAGCGTGTGCGCGTCTACGTCGCCACCGGCACGCGCGATACCATTGTTATTCCCCCCGACTTCGTCGTCCGCCGCTTCGGCACCGACTTCGTGCGGCTGGCCGATGGGACGGAAGCGCCGGTGCAGGTCGGCGGCCCCATCCCCAAGGTCGGCGACCAGCCCGGCGGGATCGAGGTGCTGTCGGGCCTGAAGCCCGGCGACGTGATCGTCCGGCCGGAGGGCGCGTGATGACGCTCGGCCTGTCCGGGGTGCTGACGCGGACCTTCATCCGCTCCCCCCTCACCCCGTTGCTGCTGCTGGCCTCGCTGGTGGTCGGCACGGTCGCCCTGGTCTCCCTGCCGCGCGAGGAGGAGCCGCAGATCAGCGTGCCCATGGTGGACATCCTGGTCCGCGCCGACGGGCTGAAGGCCGACGACGCCGTCGAACTCGTCACCAAGCCGCTGGAAGAGATCGTCAAGGGCATCGACGGGGTCGAGCACACCTATTCGCAGACCATGGACGACCGCGTGGTCGTCACCGCCCGCTTCCTGGTCGGCACCTCGTCCGACGAGGCGATCCTGCGCGTGCATGAGAAGGTGCGCGCCAACATGAACCGCATCCCGCTGGGCATCCCGGAGCCGCTGATCGTCGGGCGCGGCATCAACGACGTGCCGATCCTGACGCTCACGCTGGCCCCGAAGCCGGAGACCGCCGGGCGCTGGACCGACACCGCGCTCTACGGCGTGGCGGACGAGCTTCTGGCGCATCTGGTTCAGGTGGAGGACGTCGGGCGCAGCTTCATCGTCGGCGGGCGCCCCGACCAGATCCGCGTGGAGCCCGACCCGGAGCGGCTGGCGCTCTTCGGGGTGACGCTGAACCAGCTCGTGGACAAGGTGAAGAACGCCAACCGCTCCTTCATCGTGGGGCAGGTGCGGGCGCAGGGCGGCAGCCTGCCGGTGGTGGCGGGCCAGACGCTCCAGGGTACGGCGGACATCGGCCTGCTGCTGGTGACCACCCGCGACGGCCGTCCGGTCTACGTCAAGGACGTGGCCGACATCGTGATGGGGTCCCGGCCGGACGAGAGCACGGCCTGGAACCTGATGCCGGACGGCAAGGGGGGGCTGGTCCGCACGCCCGCGGTCACCGTCGCCATCGCCAAGCGCGCCGGGGCCAACGCCGTCACCATCGCCGAACGCGTGCTCGAGCGCGTGCACGCCATCCAGGGGGGGGCCCTGCCCAAGGACCTGACGCTGACCGTCACCCGCAACTACGGCGAGACGGCGAACGAAAAGGTCAACGAGCTGCTGTTCCACCTGGCGCTCGCCACCGCGACCATCGTCGCGCTGATCGTGCTGGCCATCGGCTGGCGCGAGGGCATCGTGACCCTGATCGTCATCCCGACGACGATCCTGCTGACCATGTTCGCGTCCTGGTTGATGGGCTACACCATCAACCGAGTCAGCCTGTTCGCGTTGATCTTCTCGATCGGCATCCTGGTGGACGACGCCATCGTGGTGGTCGAGAACATCGACCGCCACTGGTCGATGCGCGACGGCCGCAGCAAGGTCCAGGCGGCCATCGAGGCGGTGGCCGAGGTCGGCAACCCGACCATCGTGGCGACGCTGACGGTGATCGCGGCGCTGCTGCCGATGATGTTCGTGTCCGGCCTGATGGGCCCGTACATGAGCCCGATCCCGGCCAACGCCTCCGCCGCCATGCTGTTCAGCTTCTTCGTCGCCATGGTGCTGACGCCCTGGCTGATGGTGAAGCTGCGCCCCGGCGAGGCGCCGGCCGGCCACGGGCCTGGCGCCCACGAAGGGGGCGGCGTCCTGGGACGGCTGTACCTGTCGGTGGCGCGCCCGATCATCCGCAGCAAGCGGCGGGCCTGGATCTTCCTTGCGGTGGTCGGCGTGGCGACGCTGGCCTCCACCACGCTGTTCTACACCAAGGACGTGGCGGTCAAGCTGCTGCCCTTCGACAACAAGTCGGAACTGCAGGTCGTCGTCGACCTGCCGCGCGGCGCGGCGCCGGAAGACACCGAGCGCCTCCTGCTGGCCGCCGCGCGGACCATCGCCGATCTGCCGGAACTGGAAAGCATCCAGGCCTACAGCGGCACTGCCTCACCCTTCAACTTCAACGGGCTCGTCCGGCACTATTACCTGCGCGATCAGCCGGAGCAGGGCGACCTCCAGGTGAACCTCGCCCCCAAGGGCGAACGGAGCCGGAGCAGCCACGACATCGCGCTCGACATCCGCGCGCGGCTGAAGACCCTGCCGGTCCCCGACGGCACCGCGATCAAGGTGGTCGAGGTGCCGCCCGGCCCGCCGGTGCTCTCCACCCTGCTGGTCGAGGTCTATGGCCCCGACGCCGAGACGCGGCGCACAGCGACCCGCATCGTCCAGGACGCCTTCCGCCAGGTGGACTTCATCGTCGATGTGGACGACACCGTCCGCCCGCCCGGCGAGCGGCTGCGCTTCGCGCTCGACCACGAGAGCCTGGAGTTCCACGGCGTGGAGGAGCAGGCGGTCTACGACACGCTGCAGGCGCTGGTCGGCGGCGTGCCGGTCGGCTACTCGCACCGCGGCGCCGGGCGCAACCCCATCGAGATCGCGGTCCGGCTGCCGAAGTCCGGCCTGTTCCTGTCCGAGCGCATCCTCGCCACACCGGTGCCCGGCGCCCGCGGCACGGTGGAACTGGGCGACCTCGTCACCATGACGCGGGAGCCGGCCTCCTACCCGCTGTTCCGCCGCAACGGCCGCTTCGCCGAGATGGTCATGGCCGACCTCGCCGGGCGGTTCGAGGCTCCCGTCTACGGCATGCTGGCGGTTCAGGACCGGCTGGACCGGATCGACTGGAAGGCCGCTGGCTTGGCCGAGGCGCCGACGATCCTGTTGCACGGCCAGCCGGACGACCAGAGCAAACCCACGCTGCTGTGGGAGGGCGAGTGGGAGATCACCTACGTCACCTTCCGCGACATGGGCGCAGCCTTCGCGGTGGCGATCCTCGGCATCTACCTGCTGGTGGTCGGCCAGTTCGGCAGCTTCAAGCTGCCGCTGGTGATCCTGGTGCCGGTGCCGCTGACGCTGATCGGCATCGTGCTCGGGCACTGGCTGTTCGGGGCGGCGTTCACGGCGACCTCGATGATCGGCTTCATCGCGCTCGCCGGCATCATCGTGCGCAACTCCATCCTGCTGGTGGACTTCATCCGCCATCTGCGGGACCGCGGGCTGGCCGTGCGCGACGCGGTGCTGGAGGCCGGCGCCATCCGCTTCAAGCCGATCCTGCTGACGGCCGTCGCCGCGATGATCGGCGCCGCCTTCATCCTGACCGACCCGATCTTCCAGGGGCTGGCGATCTCGCTGCTGTTCGGCCTGCTCAGTTCCACGCTGCTGACCGTCCTGGTGATCCCGGCCATCTACTTCGTGCTGCGCGGCGACGCCCCCGTCCCGCCGGCACAGCGCGCGGGGGCGGCGGAGCCCCACCGCCCACCGGCCTCAACCGCGCATTCCGGCCAACTCGTCGAAACGTGAGGACCCCACCGTGAAGAGTCTCTTGAGCCTGTTCGGCCTGAAACGAGGGCAGAGCGCCCTGAACACCCAGGTCAGGACCGTCGATCCGGCCACCGTCATGGGCTGGCTGAAGGAGGGCACGGCGACCATCGTCGATGTCCGCGAGCCGCACGAGCACCGCGCCGCCCACATTCCCGGCGCCATCCTCGTACCGCTGTCGCAGTTCGATCCGCGCCGCGTGCCGGTCGAGCCCGGCAAGCATCTGGTCTTCCATTGTCAGAGTGGGCGGCGCTGCGGCCCGGCCTCGGCCAGGCTGGCGGAGAGCGGCTACACCGGCGAGATCAACCGCCTGAACGGCGGCATGAACGGCTGGCTGGCCGCGTCCGGTCCTGTCGAACGGTAAGCGCCCAAGGGGGTGCCCCGATGCGGCGTTCAGCCCTGACCGGCCGGTCAGGGCGCCGTCGCCATCCAGCCGTACGTCTCGAAGATCCGCTGTCCCTCCGGAGATTTCAGAAAGGCGACGAACTCCCGCGCGGATGCCTTCTGAGCCCCCTCCCTGGTGAGCGCCACGCCGGTGTCCCGGTAGATGCGAAGGTCCGGCTCGATCTCCACCACGTCGGTGCGCGTGCGTTCCTTGGCGCTCCAGATGTTCCAGATGATCCACGCATCGATGCCGGGCGTGGTGTCCCACACCGCCTGCGCTTCCGCGCTGTTTGCGGCATAGCCGACGATGTTCTTGCGGAAGGCGCGGACCATGGCGATATCGCCGGTCCGGCCGACGATGTCCTCCCACAAGCCGGTCTGCCCGGCCCCTTGCACCACCAGCACCTTCATGTCCGCCTTGAGCAGGTCGCGGATTCCTGTGATGCCCTTGGGATTGCCCGGCCGAACGAGGATCACCGAGGGCCGCAGGGTGAGCGGCTCGACGGTGTCCTCGAGGATGCGCCCCTCCATGAGGCGAATGAAGTCGGTCATCATGTTCTCCGCGCCACTGAAGATGACGTCGGCGTCCTGCTTGGCCTTGTCGAGCCATTGTGGCGTCGGTCCGGCGGTGACGGTGACGGCAGCGCCGTGCGCCTTTCCAAAAACAGCCGCGGCTTCCTTCATCGCGGGCAGCGGCCCGCCGGGTCCGTAGACGTTCACGGCCTCCTGCGCCACCGCGGGCACCGTCAGGCCCGCCATCAGGAGGGCGACGATCAGGCTTTTCAAGCGGGACTGACGGGACATGGCGTCCATCTCCGGGTTCATACACTTTTCATTAGACAATTCTGATTAAAAGCAATTCCGGACGCACGATGCGTGCGGGGAAGCCGTCATGGGGATGGCGGTGGCCGGAGCCGTTGCCGTGCCGCCCGTCACGCCGGCGGACACGATGCCCACACGGCCGACGGAATGGCCTTGATGGAGGTTAATGCCCGGTGCGGGCGCCCATGGATGCTTGGCGGGAGGTTCGTTCGACACCGTTTCGGGAAGGAGACAAAGCCATGCGCATTCTCACGACGTCGATGATGGTTCTCGCCTTGTCGGTCACCGCTCTCTCGGGGGCCCTCGCCCAGGCGCCGGCGAAGGACAAGGCCCCTCCGATCTACGGCAGCCAGCTGATGACACAGCAGGAGCGCACGGACTACCGGAACCGGATGAGGCAGGCGAAAACGGCGGAGGAGCGGGAGCGCGTGCGCCAGGAGCATCACAGCCAGATGCAGGCCCGCGCGCAGGAACGCGGCGTCACCCTGCCCGACGAGCCCCCGGCTCGGCCGCGCGGCGGCATGGGCAAGGGCCCCGGGCCGGCCGGCGGTCCCGGTGGCGCCGGGCCGATGGGACCGGGCGCCGGGCGGGGGCCAGCGGCGCCCGGCCCCGGGACAAACCCACAGTAAACACCGCGTGCGCCTGTCCCCCGGGAGGATGCGTCCGTCCTCCCGGGCGGTTCCAGGCACCACTGGTATCAGACGATGCCGAGGCGTTCCTTGATGGGGGCCAGGAACCGGCGGCTGATTGGAATCGTGTGGCCGCCATAGGTGTTGATCTCCGCCAGGCCGTTCTCCACGAAGTGGATTTTCTTGATGCGCTCGACGTTCACCAGATACTGCCGGTGACAGCGCAGCAGAGGCGTCCGCTCCTGAAGGATGTGCAGGGGGAGCGCGGTCGGGAACTCCTCCCCGTTGACCGAGATGACGGACACGCCCGCGGTTTTCGACGCCACATACTCCACCTCCTCCATCTTCAGCAGAAGGACGTGGTGCTGTCCGAAGCAGGGGATCTGGCGCAGCTGGTTCGCGCCGGCAAGGACACCGACGTTCTGCGGCGCCCGCTCCCGGCGCAGGCGCTGCAGGGTCTTGTCGAAGCGGGCCTGGTTGATCGGCTTGAGCAGATAGTCGAACGCGTGCTGCTCGAACGCCTGGACCGCGTACTCGTCGTACGCCGTCAGGAAGACGATCCGCGGCATCGTGTCGTGATCGAGCATACTCAGCATCTCGATGCCGCTGATCCTCGGCATCTGGATGTCGAGGAACACCACATCCGGCTTGTCGCGGTTGATCGCACCCACCGCCTCGATGGCGTTGGTGCACTCGCCGATGATCTGGAAGTCGGCTGCGGTCTCGAGAATGCGGCGCAGCTCTTTCCGCGCCAGCGGTTCATCGTCAACGACGAGCACCCTGATCATGCCGGGATGACCTCCAAAGGAACGCGGATCGTAACCCTGGTGAACACGTCGCGGCTGTGCGCCACGCTGACGCCGTAGGCGTTGCCGTTGCGGTTCTTGATGCGGCGGTCGACGAGAGCCATGCCCAGCCCGTTCCCCGCCGGCCGCTGTTCGTACAGGCCGGCGTTGTCCTCGACGTCGAGCACGAGGTCGTGCCCGTCGCGGTGGGCCGATATCCGCACCCGGCCCGGCCGGAGAAGCTGGGAGGTTCCGTGCTTGATGGCGTTCTCGACGACGGGCTGGAGCGAGAACGCCGGCAGGCACACCGACCGCAGTTCGTCCGGGACGTCGATCTCCACCGACAGCTGGTCGCAGAAGCGCGCGAGTTCGATCTCCAGGTAGGCGGTGACGTGCTCGATCTCGTCGGCGAGGGTCGCCTGCTCGCTGGCCCGCTTGAGGTTCTTGCGGAAGAAGGTGGAGAGGTGGCCGATCAGGTCGCGGGCCTTTTCCGGGTCGTCGCACGTCACCGCGGATATGGTGTTCAGCGCGTTGAACAGGAAGTGCGGGTTGACCTGCGCGTGCAGCAGCTTGATCTCCGACTGCGCCAGCAGGGCCTTCTGCTGTTCGTAGCGGCCGGCGAGGATCTGGCTGGACAGCAGCTTGGCGATGCCCTCGCCCATGGTCCGGTTGATGGTGGAGAACAGCCTGGTCTTCGGCTCGTACAGCTTGATCGCGCCGATCACGCTGTTGTCCTCGCCGGCGAGGGGGATCACCAGCGACGACCCGAGCGGGCAGTGCGGGTCGATGGAGCACTGGTAGCTCTCTTCGTTGCCGTCGGCGTACAGCACCTGGTTGTTGGCGATCGCCTGGATGGTCTGCGCCGAGGTGATCGGCCGGCCGGGCAGATGATGGTCGCTGCCGATGCCGATGAAGGCCAGGATCCTCTCCCGGTCGGTGATCGCCACCGCGCCGACGCCGGTCTCCTCGTAAAGGATGCGGGCAACGCGCATGCTGTTTTCCTGGTTGAAGCCCGTGCGCAGAACGCCGTCGGCACGCGCCGCGATCTTCAGCGCCTTGGCGGAAAACACGCTCGACTGCCGCTCGATCAGGGCCCGCCGGTCGAGCAGGATCACCATGAACATGGCGGCGCCGACGGAATTGGCGATCAGCTCCGGCACCGCGATCAGGCTTACGGTGTGCAGCGTGTCCCAGAACGGCTTCGCGACGATCAGGTCGATGCCCAGCTCTATGATGACGCCGAAAAAGGTCAGCATCCCGGCCTTCACGGGCTCGATCAAGGTCCTGATCCTCCCCTTGCGGATCAGATACCGGTGCGCCGCCCCGCCGAGCATGCCCTGCGCGACGATCCCCAGCGCCGCCGCCAGCGCGAACGAGCCGCCCAGCGAATAGCGGTGCAGGCCACCCGTCACGCCGACCGCCAGCCCCACCAGCGGCCCGCCCAGCAGACCGCCGAGCACCGCGCCGATGGCCGGGGTGTTGGCGATGGCGTGGACCACCGGCATGCCGAGGATGGTCCCCATGACGCAGAACAGTGAGAAGATCACATAGCAGGCCACCCTGTGCGGCAGGCGGATCGTCACGTGCGTCAGCGGGGTGAACACCGGCGTCCGGCTCAGCAGGTAGGCCACCACCAGGTAGACGCACATCTGCTGGAGGAGGACGATTGAGATGCTGATCGGGTCGATGTTCATGCGACGCCCTATGCGTGATCCGGGCGCAGGATGCGCCCGCCCCGCTCCCTAAACAACATTGCGGCCGCGGTGACGCTGAAGCCCCTCTCCGTCGGCCGCATGCGGGGGAAAGGGGCTTCGCACCTCACGCCGCCCAGTGGATGCTGTCGGTGTCCGACGCCGCCGGCGGCGCGGCCGGCAGGATCCTGGTGGCGAGGCCGCCGCAGGATGTCTCGCGGTACTTCGGGTCCATGTCCTTGCCGGTGTCGAACATCGTCTCGATCACCTTGTCGAGCGACACCAGGGGCTGGCTGATCCGGTGCATCGCCATGCGCGTCGCGTTGATCGCCTTCATGGCGCCCATGGCGTTGCGCTCGATGCAGGGAATCTGCACCTGGCCGCCGACCGGATCGCAGGTCAGGCCCAGGTTGTGCTCCATGGCGATCTCCGCGGCCATGCAGACCTGTTCCGGGCCGCCGCCGAGCAGGTCGGCCAGCCCGCCGGCCGCCATCGAGCAGGCGACGCCCACTTCGCCCTGGCAGCCCACCTCGGCGCCGGAGATGGAGGCGTTCCTCTTGTACAGCGCACCAATGGCCGCCGAGGCCAGGAAGAAGCGGGTGCAGGCTTCCTCATCCAGCGGCTTGATGAAGTTGTGGTAGTAGGCGAGCACCGCCGGCACGATGCCGCAGGCCCCGTTGGTCGGCGCCGTCACCACGCGCCCGCCGGAGGCGTTCTCCTCGTTCACCGCGAAGGCGTACATGTTGACCCAGTCGACCACGTTCATCGGATCGCGGGACAGCGTCTCCGAGGACGCCAGCTGGCGGCGCAGCGCGGCGGCGCGGCGCGGCACCCGCAGCGGGCCGGGCAGCACGCCCTCCGTGTTCATGCCGCGCTCCATGCACGCGCGCATGGTCTGCCAGATCTTGGCGAAATAGTCGCGGATCTCGTCCCGTCCGTGCAGGCGCAGCTCGTTCTCCAGGATCAGGCCGGAGAAGGACAGCCCGGACGCGCGGCAATGCCGCAGCAGGTCGGCCGCCGAGGCGTAGGGATAGGGCAGTTCGACGGCATCGTCCGGCGCCTGCCCGAAATGCTCGTCATCGACGATGAAGCCGCCGCCGATGGAGTAGAAGGTCTTGCGCAGCAGCGACCGCTCGCCCGCGAAGGCCTCGATGGTCAGGCCGTTCTCGTGCCTGGGCAGGTTGGAGCGGTGGAAGACCAGGGCGGTGGCCGGGAAATCGACCGGGTGCCCTTCGGCTCCCAGCGGCAGGCATTGGCTGGCCCGCACCCGGGCGACGAAGCCGGGGATGGCGTCGATGTCCACGGTGTCCGGAAGGTTGCCCGCAAGGCCGAGGATGAGCGCCACGTCGGTGTGGTGGCCTTTGCCCGTCAGCGCCAGCGAGCCGTAGACGTCGACCTGCACGCGCGTCGCGTCCGCGAGCCGGGTAGCGTCGCGCAGTTCGTCCACGAACTGCTTGCCGGCCTTCATGGGGCCCACGGTGTGCGAGCTGGAGGGGCCGATGCCGATCTTGTAGAGGTCGAACATGCTGATCATGGCGGAGGTCCTCGACTGTAGGGCGCTCTCGGAAAGGAAATCCCGTGCCGGCGCCGGGAGGCGGCGGCACGGGATGCGGAGGTCAGAGGCTGAGCAGGGAGTAGAGGATCGCGGAGATGGCGACCGAGCCGATGAACAGCACCACCACATTGCCCGGCTGGCCGGCGTACCTGCGCATGGCCGGAACCTTGCGGATGGCGTACATCGGCATGATGAAGAGCAGAGCCGCGATGATCGGGCCGCAGAGGGATTCGATCATGCCGAGGATGCTCGGGTTCAGCGTGGCGGCGATCCACACGGCGGCGACCATGAACAGCGCGCTGAAGCCGTTGATGGCCTTCATGTCCACGGCCTTGCCCTGGCCGCGCAGGTGCTGGGAGATCAGGCCGTTCAGACCCTCGCGGGCGCCGAGGTAGTGGCCGAAGAACGACTTGGTGATGGCGACGAAGGCGACGGCCGGCGTCAGGTAGGCCATGACCGGATTATCGACCTTGTTGGCGAGGTACGACAGGATCGAGATGTTCTGCTGCTTGGCGGCGGCGAGGTCGGCCGGGGTCAGGCTGAACACGCAGCTGAAGACGAAGAACATGACGACCAGGACCATCATGACGGCCGCATACTTCTCGATGCGCTCGGTCTGGCCCTCGGCCTCGACGCCGTACTTCTGCTGCTGGGCGACGACGAAGCGGGAGATCGCCGGCGAGTGGTTGAAGGAGAACACCAGGGCCGGGATGCTCAGCCACAGGGTCAGGCTGAAGCCGCCGACGGTCGGCACCTCGTTCATCACGGCGGTGTTCCAGCCCGGCAGCAGGTAGAGCGCGATGCCCAGCAGCACCAGCACGAACGGGTAGACGAGCCAGCTCATGACCCGCACGACCATCTGCTCGCCGAGCTTGATGACCGCCATCAGGCCGAGGATCAGGCCCAGCGACAGCAGGATGCGCGGCGGCGGCGTCATGCCCAGCTGGTTGAGCATGAAGCTCTGCACGGTGTTGGTCAGGCCGACGCCGTAGATCAGCAGGATCGGCAGGATCGTGAAGAAGTACAGCAGCGTGATCAGCTTGCCCGCCGTCGCGCCGAAATGCTCTTCGACCACTTCGGTGATGTCGCTTCCCGGCTTCGAGGAGGACAGGATGAAGCGGCAGAGACCGCGGTGGGCCAGGTAGGTCATGGGGAAGGCGAGAACCGCCATCACCGCCAGCGGCCAGAAGCCGCCGAGCCCCGCGTTGATCGGCAGGAACAGGACGCCGGCGCCGATCGCCGTGCCGAACAGGCCAAGCATCCAGATGGTGTCGTGCTTGCTCCAGGGGATGGGCGGATTGCCGAGCCTGGTGGTCTCCGTTGAAATGCTGACCATGGATTTAACCTCCTGCAGGCCCGGATCGGTGGATGGCAGGGCCATCGCGGCAGGTCTGCGTTGCGTTGATCTGGAGGCACGGTAACGACGCCCGTCCGCCCCTTGTGGGGGTATCTCCGGAACGGTCGAATAGCGGAATGAACGGTGGGATGGAGAAACGAATGGCGCCGCCGATGATCCATCGGCGCCCGCAACCGGCACGAGCCGCCAGCACCGTCACCGCGATGGGAGCGGGGGTGACGGCCGGCCATGGAAGCATCCATGCGCCGGCGGGATCAGCCGGCGAAGGCGATGGTGGTGAGCAGCGCGTTCTCCGCCTGCCGGCTGTCGAGGCGGGTGAGTTGCACCACCACCGGCCCGTCCGCCTCGACGACGCTGGAATAGGGCGTCCCCAACGGAACCGGCTCCGGGTCCTTGAGGAGGTTCATGCGGACGTGGTTGGTGCGCCGGGCGCCGACCCGGACCATGTAGGGGCCGGCCGGCTCGCGGTCGGTGAAGTACAGCGTGATCCGCACCTCGACGTCGCGGTCGCCGGCGTTCAGGATACACAATCCCTCGTGGCTGGTCATCTCGGGCTCGGGGCCATGGCTCCAGGCCGGGATGTAGCCGTCGGCGATGGCCCAGCGGGTGTGCCCGATCGGCGCGTTGCCCATGCACTCCTCCTGACTGCGGATCATTCCGCGGCGTGCGGCGCCCGCTCCTGGTTGGCGGGGCGGTGCGCCGTGCGGCGGCGCAGGCCGTCGCGCCAGACTTCGGCCAGCGTCACAACACGACGGCCGGTCAGCTGTTCCACCTGCTGGCGGCAGGAGAAGCCGTCGGCGATCAGCATCGCGTCGGGCGGCGCAGCGTGCAGCGTGGCGCCCAGCCCCTGGTCGAAGATGGCACGCGACACCTCGTACTTGTCCGCCTCGTAGCCGAAGGCCCCGGCCATGCCGCAACAGCCGTCGTCGAGGATGCGGGCCTCCAGTCCGCTCTTGCGGATCTGCGCGGCGTCGCAGCCCATGCCGAACACCGCCTTGTGGTGGCAGTGCCCGTGCACCAGCGCCCGGCCGGACAGCCGGGGCGGGTCGAAGCGGGCGACCTTCTCCAGGAACTCCGCCAGCAGCATGGTGCGCTTGGCGAGGCGCTTGGCTTCCGGGTCGTCGGGGAAGAGGTTCGGCAGCTCGTCGCGGAACACCGACAGGCAGCTCGGCTCGACGCCCACCACGTAGGCGCCGGCGTCCAGTTCGCGCCGCAGGCCGGTCATGGTGCGCTTCAGCGTGCGCCGGGCGGCGTCCAGCCAGCCGAAATCGTAGTAGGGACGGCCGCAGCACAGGTTCGCGCGCGGGATGGTGACCGCGAAGCCGGCCGCCTCCAGCACCTCGGCCGCGGCGAAGAGCGGTTCCGGCGTGAAATGGTTGTTGAAGCTGTCCGTCCACAGCACCACCGGCGGGCGCCCGCGGCCCGGCTCCGGCGTCCAGGAGCGGCGGAAGGTGCGGGGCGCGAAGGCCGGCACCGGGCGCTGCGGGGCGATGCCCGCCGCCGCCCGCGAGAGCCGTCCGAACACCGGCGTCCGGGTGGCGAGGTTGGGCGCCCACCACACCGGCGCCAGCCAGCGCGCCCAGCGGTGGATCAGCCCCATGCTGTAGGCCGCGCGCGGACGGATGCGGCCCTGGTAGTGGTGGTGCAGGAACTCCGCCCTGTAGGTCGCCATGTCGACGTTGACCGGGCAGTCGGCCTTGCAGCCCTTGCAGCCGAGGCAGAGGTGCAGCGCGTCGTGGATCACCTCGTCCCGCCAGCCGTCCCGGATGGGGCCGCCCTGCAGCATCTCCTGCAGCAGCCGGGCGCGGCCGCGGGTCGAGTGCTTTTCCTCCCGCGTCGCGCGGAAGCTCGGGCACATGGTGCCGCCCTCGTGCCGCCGGCACTTGCCCACGCCGACGCAGCGCAGAGCCGCGTGCACGAAGGAGCCGCCGTCGTCCGGGTAGGCGAAGATGCTGTCGACGTGCGGCGGATGGAACCGCGGCCCGAGCCGCAGGTCCTGGTCCATGCGGTGCGGGTGCACGACCTTGTGCGGGTTCATGCGGTTCTTGGGGTCCCAGACCGCCTTGAACGCGGCGAAGGAGCGGACAAGGTCGTCGCCGAACATGATGGGCAGCAGTTCCGCCCGCGCCTGCCCGTCGCCGTGCTCGCCGGACAGCGTGCCGCCGTGCCGCACCACCAGACGGGCGGCGTCCTCCATGAAGGCGCGGTATTGGCGCACCTCCGCATCGGTGTGCAGGCCGAAGCCGATGCGGCAGTGGATCAGCCCGTCTCCGAAATGGCCGTAGATGGAGGGGTGATAGCCGTAGCGGTCGAACAGCGTCAGCAGGTCGCGCATGTAGGCGCCGAGGTTTTCCGGGGCGACGGCGGAGTCCTCCCAGCCCGGCCACGTGTCGTGCTGCTGCCCCGGCACCCAGGCGGTGGCCCCCAGGCCGGACTCGCGCACCGCCCACAGCCGCGTCTGCTCGCCGTCGTCGGTCACCAGCTTGAGGTCGGTGACGTGCGCCTCGCCGCGCAGGTGGTCGGCGAGGCGGTGCGCCTTGGCCGAGGCCTCCTCCGGCGTGTCGCCGCCGAACTCGACGAACAGCCAGGACGGCCCCTCGGGCAGCAGCGTCAGGTCATCCAGGTGCAGGTGCTTGCGGCGCATGAAGCCGGCGAGGCGTTCGTCCACCCCCTCGATGGCGTCCGGGCCGAAGCCGCGGATCTCGCAGATGCGGTCGGCGGCGTGCACCACCTCGTCGAAGCCGACCACCAGCAGCGCCTTGGCCGGCGGGTCGGGGATGAGGTTCAGCGTGGCGCGCAGCACGGTCACGCAGGTGCCCTCCGTTCCCACCAGCGCGCGGGCGAGGTGGAAGCCGTTCTCCGGCAGCAGCGAATCCAGGTTGAAGCCGGAGACGCGGCGCGGGATCCTCGGGTAGATCCGGCGGATCTCCCCGGCGGTGCGATCGCGGAGGGCGAGCAAGCCGGCGTAGATTTCGCCCCTCCGGCCGCCCTCGGCGATGATCCGCGCCAACTCCTCCTCCCCGGTGGCGCCGACCGTCAGGCGCAGGCCGTCATAGGTCAGGACATCGAGGCTCTCGACGTTGTGGCTGGTGACGCCGGCGATCACCGAGTGCGGCCCGGCGGAGTTGTTGCCGATCATGCCGCCCAACGAGTTGTGGTTGTGCGTCGCCGGGTCGGGACCGAAGCGCAGCCCATGCGGCTTGCAGCGCTTCTGCAATTCGTCCAGCGTGATCCCCGGCTCGACGGTGGCGAGGCGACGGTCCACGTCGATGGTCAGGAAGGCGTTGCAGTACTTCGAGCTGTCGATGACCACCGCGTGGTTGGTGGTCTGCCCCGCCAGCGCGGTGCCGCCGCCGCGATGGGTGATCGGCACGTCGAACGCCGCGCAGACCCGCACCGCCTCGGCCAAGGCGTCCACGTCGCGGGGCACGACGACCCCCAGAGGCACCTCGCGGTAGTTCGAGGCGTCCGTGGCGTAGAGCGCCCGATCGCCGTCGCCGAAGCGGATCTCGCCGTCCACGCGGCTCCGCAGCGCGGCCACCAGGGCTGGCACGTCGATGTCGGTCATATCCGGAACCTCTCGGCGTCGGCCCGCTTCAACTCGATGCCGAGGCCGGGACGCGTCCGGTCGGGCGCCAGCGCGCCGTTGACCGGAGCCGGAGCCCCGTCGAACAGCATCGCCTCGATGCGGGCATGGTCGTGGAAATACTCGATGTTCTTCAGCGGGCGGCAGGCGCAGCCGATCTGGGCGTGCAGAGTCGGCGCGGTGTGCGCCGACAGGGGCACGGTGAACGCCTCGGCGAGCGCCGCGGCGCCCAGGAAGCCGGTGATGCCGCCGCAGCGCGTCGCGTCGGCCTGGAGAACGTCCACCGCGCCGGCCTCCAGCATGCGGCGGAAATCGGCGGGGGTGTAGCCGTACTCGCCGGCGGCGATCATCATCCCGCCGGGGCCGCGGTCGCGCAGCAGGCGCAGTCCCTCCAGGTCGTCCGACGAGACCGGCTCCTCGAACCATGCGACCCCCTGCCCGGCGAAGCGCTCGGCCTGCGCCAGCGCCAGCTTGCGGTCGTAGGCGCCGTTGGCGTCGACGTAGAGGTCGGTCCCGGGGCCGATGGCGGTGCGCACCAGCGCGACGCGCCGGAGGTCGGCCGCCGCGTCGCGGCCGATCTTCATCTTGACCGCGGGCAGCCCGTCGCGCGCCCACCCGGCGAGCTGCTCGACCAGCGCTCCCTCCGAATAGGAGGTGAAGCCGCCGCTGCCGTAGGCCGGCGTGCCGTCGTGGGCTCGCCCCAGCAGGTCGGCGATGGACAAGTCCAGCAGCTTGCCCTTGAGATCCCACAGCGCCGCGTCCACCGCCGAGACCGCCATGGCGGCGATGCCCGGCCGGCCGAGATTGCGCACCGCCTCGGTCAGGACGATCCAGGCGCGGTTGGTGTCCAGGGCGTCGATGCCGCACACCCGCGGCGCCAGGGCGTCGACGATCAGGCGCGCAGTCGCCGTGTCCGCGTAGCCGTAGCCCAGCCCGTTCCGGCCGCCTGCGGCGGCGGTGACCACGACGAGGGTCGTGCGGTCCCAATCCAGGGTGCCATCGGCCTCGGGCCGGTCGGTGGGGATCGTGAACGCCTCGACGCCGAGCCGCTCGATGGGCGCATCCGGGCGCATGGCTCTTCCTTCAGAACGCGTGTGGGCCGCCAACTCGCCGGCTGGAACGCGGTTCCGATGAAAAATTTTTCACCCTTCCGGCGCGAACCCCGGGCATCGGCCGCAGTTGAAGCGGCAGCGACAGAGATTCCCGACATCGAGACGAGGGTGCGACCATGGCGGCGAACGTCAGCGACTTCTTCTGGCAGCGGCTTTCCGACTGGGGCGTGCGGCGGGTCTTCGGCTATCCCGGCGACGGCATCAACGGCCTGATCGGCGCACTGGCCCGCGCCGGAGACCGGTTCGACTTCGTGCAGGTCCGCCACGAGGAGATGGCCGCCTTCATGGCGACCGCGCACGCCAAGTACACGGGCGACCTGGGCGTCTGCCTCGCCACCTCCGGCCCCGGCGCCATCCACCTGCTGAACGGCCTGTACGACGCCAAGCTCGACCACCAGCCGGTGCTCGCCATCGTCGGCCAGCAGGCGCTGGCAGCGCTCGGCGGCCACTACCAGCAGGAGGTGGACCTGCTCTCGCTGTTCAAGGACGTGGCGGGCGAGTACGTCCACATGGCCTCCACCCCCGCCCAGGTGCGCCACCTGATCGACCGGGCGGTGCGCATCGCCAAGGCGGAGCGCACGGTCACCTGCATCATCCTGCCCAACGACCTGCAGGAGATGGACGCGGTGGAGACGCCGCCGCGCGCCCACGGCACCATCCACTCCGGCGTCGGCTACTCGGCCCCGGTGGTGCGCCCGACCGACGACGACCTGCGGCGCGCCGCCGACGCGCTGAACGCCGGTTCCAAGGTGGCGATCCTGGTCGGCGCCGGCGCGCTGCACGCCACCGACGAGGTGCTCGAGGTGGCTGACATCCTCGGCGCCGGGGTGGCCAAGGCGCTCCTCGGCAAGGCGGCGCTGCCCGACGACCTGCCCTTCGTCACCGGTTCCATCGGCCTGCTCGGCACCCGGCCGAGCTATGAGATGATGGTCGGCTGCGACACGCTGCTGATGGTGGGCTCCGGCTTCCCCTATTCGGAATTCCTGCCCAAGGAGGGGCAGGCGCGCGGCGTGCAGATCGACATCGACCCGAAGATGCTCAGCATCCGCTACCCCATGGAGGTCAGCCTCGTCGGTGACAGCGCCGGCACGCTGCGCGCCCTCGCCCCGCTGCTGAAGCGCAAGCAGGACCGCGCGTGGCGCCAGCAGATCGAAGCGGCCGTGGCGGAATGGTGGAAAACGCTGGAAGCGCGCGCCATGACCGACGCCACCCCGCTCAACCCGCAGCGCGTCTTCTGGGAGCTGTCGCCGAAGCTGCCGGACGACGTGGTCATCGCCTGCGACACCGGCTCCGCCACCACGTGGTACGCGCGCGACCTGAAGATCCGCCGCGGCATGAAGGCCAGCCTGTGCGGCGGCCTCGCCACCATGGGGCCGGGCATGCCCTACGCGCTGGCCGCCAAGTTCGCGTACCCCGACCGCCCGGTGCTCGCCATCGTCGGCGACGGCGCCATGCAGATGAACGGCATGAACGCCCTGATCACCGCGGCGCACTACTGGAAGCAGTGGGCCGATCCGCGCTTCATCGTGCTGGTGCTGAACAACCGCGACCTGAACATGGTGAGCTGGGAGATGCGCGCGCAGGCCGGCGAGCCGAAGTTCGAGGCGTCGCAGGAGCTGCCGAACGTGCCCTACGCCCGCTACGCCGAGCTGCTGGGCTTCAAGGGCCTGTTCGTGGACAAGCCCGAGGACGTGGCGCACGTCTGGGACGAGGCGCTGGCGACGCGCGGCCCGGTGGTGGTGGAGGCGTTCACCGACCCGAACGTGCCGCCGCTGCCGCCGCACCTCACGCTGAAGAACGCCGCCGCGATGATGGCGACGCTCGCCAAGGGCGACCCGGAGATGTGGGACATGCTGAAGGACACCGCGAAGGACATGCTGGCCGGCGTGCTGCCGGGCGGTGACGGCAAGAAGGGGTGAGGGGCGCCGATGCTCCCTCACCCGCCCAGCGTGGATTTCCTGCCTACACCGGCCGACAATCGCGCCGGAGCACCTCGGTTCCTCACATTCTTCCGCCCAATCGGGGAAGTTTGCCCACGCCGCGGAACAACAGTCTGCGATCGGGACTTGTATGTACGTTTGGTCAATCACTGTTACGAAACGGGAAGGGAACCATGCTCAGAGTGAAGGAAGCCGCCCTTTCGGCCACTATGCTCCTGGCGCTTGCCGCCTGCGGCAGCACCGACACCCAGCGCACCACCACCGGCGCCGCCGGCGGCGCCGTGGCCGGGGCGGTGGTCGGCGGGCCGGTCGGCGCGGTGGTCGGTGGTGTGGGCGGCGCCGCGGCCGGCCACACCATGGACGAAAGCCTCGGCACCAAGACCGACCGCTGGACCAACGAGGCGGCCGAGTCCGTCGACCGCGACACCAATCGCCGAACCACCTCGGGCCGCACCTCGGCGATGAGCCACGACAACGTGCGCAGTGTCCAGCAGGCCCTGAACGACAACGGCAGCCACCTCGACGTGGACGGCCGCTGGGGTCCGGCGACGCGCGCGGCGCTGGAGGACTTCCAGCGCGCGCACGACCTGAAGCCGACCGGCCGTATGGACTCGGCCACCCGGCAGGCGCTCAACCTGGATCAGCCCCGGACCGGCGCCGGCACCTCCGGCCGCGCCCGCACGGACCAGGGCACCGGGCAGTCCGGCAACCAATAGCCTCCTCCGAGGCCACGGACGGAACGGTGGGCGTGCGGCCGGGCGATCCTCGTCCGGCCGCACGCTTGTTCTGCTCCTGCCCATAAGAACTGGAACCGCTTCACCGTCTGTTCGTTGGGCCCCGGGAGTCCACACCAGCGCCACGGGAAGCGACGGCACGCCATGGCCCAGATCTTCCGGCCTTCCGCCGACACCTGGCTGCGTCTGTTCATGGTGCTCGCGGTGCTGGGGGTGTTCGCCGCCTTCCTGGTGGTCGGCGGGTTGGTGACCTCGGACTGGGTCACCACGACCGGAATCTTCATGGAGCAGCCGGTGCCGTTCAGCCACGAACACCACGTCTCCGGCCTCGGGATCGATTGCCGCTACTGCCACACCGGCGTGGAGACCGCGGCCAGCGCCGGCCTGCCGCCGACGCACACCTGCATGACCTGCCATTCGCAGATCTGGACTGGGGCGCCGATGCTGGCGCCGGTGCGCCAAAGCCTTGCCAACGATACCGCCATCCGCTGGAAGCGGGTCAACGACCTGCCGGACTTCGTCTATTTCAACCATTCCGTCCACGTGGCGCGCGGCGTCGGCTGCTCGACCTGCCACGGGCCGGTGCACCGCATGCCGCTGACCTATCAGGCGCACACGCTGCAGATGAGTTGGTGCCTGGAGTGCCACCGCGATCCCGCCCCCAACCTGCGCGATCCCTCGGAGGTGTTCGACATGGACTGGCAGCCGCCTCCCGACCAGCGCCGGCGCGGCGAGGAGCGCATGGCCAAGCTCGGCATCCATCCCGAGCACCTCGACGACTGCACCGTCTGCCACCGGTGAGGCCGGCATGAGCAGACACCCCCTTCCGCCCGACCTCGCCGCGTTGGCCGACACGCTCCGCTCCGCCGGCGGCCGGCGTTTCTGGCAGACGCTGGAGCAGGCCGCCGGAGCCGAGCCGTTCCGCCACTACCTGGCAGAGGAGTTCCCCGGTCTGGCGCTGCCGGAGACCGGGCGGCGCGAGGTGCTGCGCGCCATGGCGGCGTCCATCCTGCTGGCCGGCCTGACCGGCTGCGGCAAGGAGGAGGCGGTCCCTTACGTCGTCCAGCCGGAACTGGCGGTGCCCGGCCGGCCGCGATTCTACGCCACCGCGGTGCCGTTCGAGGGCTTCGCCCAGCCGGTGCTGGCCGAGACGCACGAGGGCCGCCCCACCCGGCTGGACGGCAACCCCGACCACCCGCTGGCGCGCGGCTCCGTCAACCCCACGGCCCTGGACGCCTTCAGCCAAGCGGCGGTGCTGGAACTCTACGATCCGGACCGTTCGCAAACGCCACGCCACCTCGACCGCCCGGCCACCTGGGACGCCGTCATCGCCGCCGTGACGGCGCAACGGATCGAATGGCAGGCCGACGGCGGACGCGGTGTGCGGCTGCTGACCGGCGCCGTCACCTCCGCAACCCTTCTGCGCCAGATCGACGACCTGCGCCACCAGTTTCCGGAGCTGCGCTGGCACGTCCACGAGCCGGTCGGGGCCGAGCGGGGCGAGGACGGCACGCATCTCGCCTTCGGCCGGCCACTCGCCGTCCATCCGCGCCTCGACCAGGCCGACGTGATCGTCAGCCTGGGCGACGACCTGTTCGGCACCCGCCCGGCGCAGCTGCGCAACGCCTCGGGCTGGGCGGCGCGGCGCCTGTCGGGCCGCCTGCCCGGCAACCTGCCACGCCTGCTGGTGGCCGAGGCGTCGCCGACGCCGACCGGCGCCATGGCGGCCGACCGGCTGCCGGTTGAGGCCGCGCGCCTCCCGCTGCTGGCGCACGCCCTGGCGCGCGCGCTGTCTGTGCCCAGGGCCGAGGGCGACGTGAAACTGACAGAGCCGGAATGGCGCTGGATGGACGCGGCGGCCGGGCTGCTGCGCGAGCACGCCGGGCGCGCGCTGGTCACCGCCGGACCCGACCAGCCTCCGGAGGCGCAGGCCACCGTCCACCGCATCAATGCGGCGCTGCGAACGGGCGCCGTCGCCTACACCGCGCCCGTCGCGGCGATGGCCGAGCCCTTCGCCAACCTCATCCACGCCATGGCCGACGGGGACGTGCGTGCGCTGCTCATGCTGGAGGTCAACCCGGCCTACGATGCACCGCCCGACCTGCGGTTCGCCGCCGCCTGCGAGCGCGTGCCCTTCCGCCTGCACGCCGGGCTGCACGCCGACGAGACGGCGGCGCTGTGCCACTGGCACGCGCCGGTGGCGCACGCGCTGGAGAGCTGGAGCGACGGGCGCTCGGTGGACGGCACCGCGACCATCATCCAGCCCACCATCCGCCCGATCTTCGGCGGGCGCGCGCTGGTGGAGATGGCCGCCGCGCTGGCCGGCGATCCCTTCGCCGAAGCGCAGGCCCTGGTCCGCGCCACCTGGCGCGACCGGCTGGGCGACGATGCGGCGTGGCGGCAGGCGCTGCACCGGGGCTTCGTCGAGGGCACGGCGGAAGCGCCGGTCGAGGTGTCGCCGGCCGCGGGCCCAATCACCCCGCCGCAGCCACCGGCCGGCGGCCTCGAACTCACGCTGCGCCCCGATCCCTGCCTGTGGGATGGCCGGCGCAGCAACGTCGCGTGGCTCCAGGAGCTGCCCAAGCCCGTCTCCAAGATCAGCTGGGACAGCTACGCGGCGGTCAGCCCGCAGCTGTCCCGCGCGCATGACCTGAAGAATGGCGATGTCGTGGAGCTGACGGTCGGCGGCCGGTCGCTGCGCGCCCCGGTGCTGGTGCAGCCCGGGCAGGCGGCCCGCTCCGTCACGCTGTTCCTCGGCACCGGGCGTCGGCGGGCCGGTCGCGTGGGCGACGGGGCGGGGATCGACGCCTACGCGGTGCGGGCTTCGGAGGCTCCCTGGATCGCGGCCGGCCTGACGCTGACCCGGACCGGCGAGAACCGCCCGCTGGTCACCACCCAGCCGCACCACGAGATCGCCGAGGCCGAGCCGATCCGCGTCGTCACGGCGGACCACCCCGCGCTGAAACCCATCGAGGAGAAGCCGCCCAGCCTCTATCCGGACTGGCCCTATCCGCAGAACGCCTGGGCGATGGCGATCGACACCGACCTGTGCGTCGGCTGCAACGCCTGCGTCGTCGCCTGCCAAGCCGAGAACAACGTGCCCCCGGTCGGGCGCGAGCAGGTCTCCATGGGGCGCGAGATGCTGTGGCTGCGCGTCGATTCCTATTACGAGGGCACGCCGGAGGACCCGCGCATCCACTTCCTGCCGGTGCCCTGCATGCACTGCGAGGTGGCCCCGTGCGAGGTGGGCTGTCCGGTGAACGCCACGGTGCACAGCCCGGACGGCATCAACGAGCAGGTCTACAACCGCTGCATCGGCACGCGCACCTGCTCCAGCTACTGCCCCTACAAGGTGCGGCGCTTCAACTTCTTCGAATACGGCCAGATCGCCGCCGACCGGCAGAGCCTGCAGTACAACCCCGACGTCACCGTGCGCGCCCGCGGCGTCATGGAGAAGTGCACCTACTGCATCCAGCGCATCGCCCGCGCCCGCCAGGACGCCAAGCGCGACGGCCAGGATCCCGCGGCCATCGAGGTGCGCACCGCTTGTCAGGCCGCCTGCCCGACCGGCGCCATCGCCTTCGGCGACAAGAACCGCGCCGACAGCGCGGTGGCGAAGGCCCGCAAGGACGGCCGCGCCTACGCGCTGCTGGAGGAGATCGGCACCCGCCCGCGCACCACCTACCTCGCCCGCATCGGCGAGCACCGCCGCACCAGGGAGGCGTGAGGCATGGCCGAAGGCGAGACCTTTTCCACCGCCCTCACCGACCGCGGCGTCACCCGGCAGATCGGCGGCGCGGTGCTGCACCCGCCGGGCAAGGGGTGGGCGTGGCTGGCCGTGCTGGGCGTGAGCGGCCTGATGGTCGTGATGATGCTGGTGTCGGTGTTCTGGCTGTTCTTCAAGGGCGTCGGCATCTGGGGCATCAACATCCCGGTCAACTGGGGCATCGCCATCTCCAACACCGTCTGGTGGATCGGCATCGGGCACGCCGGCACCTTCATCTCGGCCGTGCTGCTGGTGACCGGGCAGCACTGGCGCAACTCGCTGAACCGCTTCGCCGAGGCGATGACGCTGCTGGCGGCGAGCTGCGCGGCCATGTACCCGGTGCTGCACCTGGGACGGCCCTTCTACTTCTACTGGGTCATCCCCTACCCCAACGTCATGCACCTGTGGCCCCAGTTCCGCAGCCCGCTGGAATGGGACATGTTCGCCTTCTTCACCTACCTGACGGTGTCGCTGGTCTTCTGGTACGTCGGCATGATCCCCGACATGGCGACGCTGCGCGACACCGCCACCAGCCGGCGGCGGCAGGTGGTGTACGGGCTGATGGCGCTGGGCTGGCGCGGCTCGGCGGCGCACTGGGCGCGCTGGCGGCGCGCTTACGTCATCATTGCGGCCATCGCCGTGCCGCTGGTGGTGTCGGTGCATTCGGGTGTGGCGATGCTGTTCGCCGTGGGCCCCATCCCCGGCTGGCACAGCACCATCTTCCCGCCCTACTTCGTGCTGGGCGCGGTGTTCTCCGGCTTCGCCGTGGTGATCATGCTGGCCATCGTGCTGCGCGCGGCGTTCGGCTTCCGCGACCTGATCACCGACCGGCACATGGACCTGCTCGGCCAGTGGCTGCTGGCGACCGGGCTGATGACCTCCTACGGCTACGTCATGGACGCCTTCACCGCGTGGTACGGCGCCGAGCCGTTCGAGCGCGGCACGCTGCTCGACCGCGTGGCCGGGCCGTACGCGGTGTCCTACTGGTCGGCGGTGGTGCTGAACTTCGTGCCGCTGCAACTGCTGTGGCTGCCGCGGCTGCGGCGCCGCATCCCGGTGCTGTTCGCCGTCGCGCTGGCGGTGACGCTCGGCATGTGGTTCGAGCGCTACATGCTGGTGGAGAGCGCGCTGTCGCGCGACTTCCTGCCCTCCTCCTGGGGGCCTTACCAGCCGAGCGTGTGGGAGTGGACCCTGTTCTTCGGCCTGATCGGCTTCTTCCTCTTCGCCTTCACCCTGTTCGTGCGCTTCCTGCCCGCGGTGCCCATCGCCGAGGTCAAGGAGGTGCTGCACGAGGAACGGGAGGGATAGATGGCGCAACCGCTCCCCCTCTACGGCCTGATGGCCGAGTTCGACGACGCCGGGCGGCTGCTGGAGGCCGTGAAACGGGCGCGTGCCGACGGGTACCGGCGGCTCGACGCCTACACGCCGATGCCGGTCCGCGGCCTGGGCGAAGCGCTGGGCGTGCGGACCTCCCCGGTCGCCTGGGCGTCGCTGGCCGGCGGCGTGTTCGGCGGGGCCGGCGGCCTGTTCATGGAGTGGTACGCCAACGTCGTCAGCTATCCCCTGAACATCGGCGGCCGGCCGGAGGCGGCATGGCCGGCCTTCGTGCTGCCGGCGTTCGAGCTGACGGTGCTGGGCGCCACGCTCTGCGTCGTGCTCGCCATGCTGGTGCTGAACCGCCTGCCGCGCCTCAACCACCCGGTGTTCGAGGCGCCGCGCTTCTCGGCGGCAGAGGTGGACCGCTTCTTCCTGTGCATCGAGGCCGCCGATCCGCGCTTCCTGCCGGAGCGGACCCGCGCCTTCCTGGAGGCGTGCGGCGCCGTCTCCGTGTCGGAGGTGCCGGGATGAGGCCAGTCCTTCTTCTCCTGCTGGCGCTGCTGGCCGCCTGCGACCAGCGCATGGTCGAGCAGCCGAACCGCCGGGCGTTCGGGACAGCCGAGCGGCTGCCCGACCGCCGGGTCAACCAGCCGCCTCCGCCCGGAACCGTGGCGCGCGACGAACTGGCGGCGGAGCAGGCGTTGGCCTCCCGTCCGCCGATGGGCGCCGCCCTGCTGGCGCGCGGACGCGAGCGCTTCGAGATCGACTGCGCCCCCTGCCACGCCCGCACCGGCGAGGGCGACGGCATGGTCGTTCAACGCGGATTCCCGCAGCCGCCCAGCTACTTCGAGCAACGGCTGGTGGACGCGCCGGACCGGCATTTCCTCGACGTGATGACCAACGGCTACGGCGCCATGTATTCCTATGCCGACCGCGTGGCGCCGGCCGACCGCTGGGCGATCCTCGCCTACGTCCGCGCCCTGCAACTCAGCCGGCACGTCGCCGCGGCCGACCTGCCGGACGATCTGCGGGCCAGGCTGGGGGCGCGGCCATGACGATCCTGCGCCTGTTGCTGGAGAGCTGGCTGGCCGCCGCGATGGTGGTGCTGTGGCTGCCGGTCGGCGCGCTGGCGATGCTGCTGATGGACCGCCTGTTCGCCACGGGGTGGAGCCGGCCGCTGGTCGCCGAGTTGCGGGCGGTGTCCGCCACGCTGCCCGGCGCGGCGCTGGCCTTCCTGCCGGTGCTGCTGGGCGCGGGCCTCGTGTACCCGTGGACGCATGAGGTGAAGCCGGAACAGGCGTTCTGGCTGTCGTCCTGGTTCTTCGCCGGGAGGGCGGTGGTCTGCCTGCTGGTGTGGGGACTGCTGGGCCGGCTGGCGGCGCGGCCGGACATGGGACGCGGGGCCGCGGCGGCCGGGCTGATGGTGCTGGGTCTGACCGTCACGGTCGCCGGCATTGATTGGATGATGTCGCTGGAGCCGGCGTTCGCCTCCTCCGCCTACGGCCTGCTGGTGCTCACCGCGGCGGCCCAGGCCGGCTTCGCGGCGGCGCTGTGGCTGCGCCTGCGCGAGGGGCCGCCGCCGGACCCGGAACAGCTGGGGCACATGGGCTCGCTGCTGCTGACGCTGGTGCTGAGCTGGGGCTACATCGCCTTCATGCAGTACCTCGTGGTGTGGTCGGGCAACAAGCCGCACCTCGCCGCCTGGTATCTGGCGCGCGGCGAGGCGCCGTGGGGATGGCTCGCCTGGGCGCTGGTGATCCTGAAGGGCGTCCTGCCCTTCCTGGCGCTGCTGTTCCCGCCGGCCCGGCGCAGCCCGCGCGTGCTGGGCGCGCTGTGCCTGCTGATCCTCGCCGGACACGCGCTGGACATGCTGTGGCTGGTGCTGCCGGCCTTCCGCGAACACGCGGCCGGACGCCTGCTGCTGGCGCTGGCGTTCAGCGGCGGGCTGGCGCTGATCGGGCGGAACCGCGTGCGGCAGACGCATCGCCTGAGGGAGGTGCCGGGCCATGGCTGACGTGGATCGCACCTCGATCGAACGCGGCCACGAGGTCGCCGACGCGCCGCCGCTCAAGCTGTTCCTGGCGGGCGTGCTGGCGCTGGTCTGCATCGGAGTGATCCTGCTGCTGGTCTGGGGGGTGAAGGCGTGGATCACCGATGCGCGGGACCGTCCGCCGGCGTCCGCGATCGCCCGCATGCCCATCGAGGCACCGGCCCCGCGGCTGCAACGGTCGCCGGCCCGCGACCTCCAGACATTCCGCGCGGCCGAGGACAAGGAGCTGCACGCGCTCGGGTGGGTCGACCGCGGCGCCGGCATCGCCCGCATCCCCATCGAGGACGCCATGGCGCTGCTGGCGACGCGCGGCTGGACGGAGGAGGGGAAGTGATGCGCCGGCTGTCCCTGCTCGCTTTCCTGATCACCGCCGCCCCTGCCCTGGCGGCCCCTGCCCCGGACCTCTCCGACATCATGGCCGCGCCCCCGCCGGGAGCGCGCCTCCCCGCCGACGCCGTCGCCGGCCTGGCCGACGCCCTCGGCGGGCCGCCGGTGGTCCTGGCGCTGGCCTACTACACCTGCCCGAACCTATGCGGCGTGACCCTGGGCGGCATCGCGTCGGCGCTGAGGGAAACCGGCCTGCGCGCCGGCGCCGACTTCCGCCTGACCGCGCTCAGCATCAACCCGGCCGAGGGGCCGGCCGAAGCGATGGCGGCCGAGGCGCAGGCGGCGGGCCGCCTCGGCAGCAGTGAGGGGCTGCGTTTCCTCACTGGCGGCGAAGCGGACGTCCGCCGCGTCGCCGACGCGGTCGGCTTCCGCTTCCGCTGGGATGCGGATCTCGAGCAATTCCTCCACCCGGTGGGCGTCTTCGTGCTGACGCCGGACGGCCGGGTGTCGCGCTGGATCTCCGGCGCGGGGTTCGACGGCGCCGACCTGCGCCTCGCCCTGACCGAGGCCGGCGGCGGCACGATCGGCAGCCTGACCGACCGGCTGCGGCTGCTCTGCTACCACTATGACCCGGTGCGCGGGGCCTACGACGCCACCGTGCTGAACGCCCTGCGCGTCGCCGGAACGCTGACCGCGCTGGGCGTGGGCGGCGGCATCGCCTGGGCGCTGCGGCGGGAGCGGAGGCGCCCATGACCTCCGGACTTCCGCTGTGGCCCGCCGCCGCGTCCGCCTACGCCGACCGCATCGACCTGCTGGTCTGGACCTTCAGCGCGCTGATCATCGCGCTGGCGGCGCCGGTCATCCTCGGCATGATGTGGTTCGCCGCGAAGTACCACCGCGGCTCGTCGGCCGACCGCCGCCACGCGCCGAGGAAGGGGTTCTGGATCGAGACCGGCTGGGCGGTCATCCCCTTCCTGCTGGCGATGGTCTTCTACGTCTGGGCGGCGCGCCTCTACGCCCTGGAGCGCACGCCGCCGGACGGCGCGCTGGAGGTCGCCGTGGTCGCCAAGCAGTGGATGTGGAAGTTCCAGCACCCCGGCGGCCAGCGCGAGATCAACGAGCTGCACGTGCCCACCGGCCAGCCGGTCACGCTCACCATGACCTCGCAGGACGTGATCCACAGCCTGTTCCTGCCCGAGCTGCGCCTCAAGATGGACGTGCTGCCCGACCGGTACACGACGATCTGGTTCCAGGCCGACCGGCCGGGCACCTACGCGCTGCGCTGCACGCAGTTCTGCGGCACCGACCACGCGCTGATGGGCGGCCGCTTCATCGTCCAGGAACCGAAGGCCTACGAGGCGTGGCTGCACGCCTCGGCGGTGGACGGCACCCTGGCGCAGGAGGGCGAGCGGCTGTTCCGGCGCCTGGGATGCTCCGGCTGCCATGGCGCGAACGCCGCCGTGCACGCGCCGGCCCTCGCCGGGATCTACGGCACGCAGCAGCCGCTCTCCGACGGCAGCTTCGCGCTGGTCGACGACCGCTACATCCGCGACAGCATCCTGTTGCCGGCGCGGCAGGTGGTCGCCGGCTACCAGCCGATCATGCCCTCCTTCGCCGGCAAGGTGTCGGAGGAGGAGATCCTGCGCCTGATCGCCTACGTCAAATCCCTGCCGCGGGAGGGGAGCACGCCGCCATGACCGTCTTCGCCCCCGATGCCGACACCCCGAATAGCGACACTGCCGCCGCCCAGCCCCGCACCTACATCGAGGCGGGCTACACGCTGCGCTCCTGGCTGCTGACCACCGACCACAAGCGCATCGCCATCCTCTACATGGTCTCCATCACCGGGTTCTTCTTCCTGGGCGCCCTGGGAGCGGCGGCGGTGCGGCTGGAGCTGCTGACGCCGAAGCTCGACCTGCTGAGCGCGGACGGCTACAACCGGGCCTTCACGCTGCACGGCGTGGTGATGGTGTGGTTCTTCCTGATCCCGTCGATCCCCGCGGTGTTCGGCAACTTCCTCATCCCGCTGATGATCGGCGCGCGCGATCTCGCCTTCCCGCGCCTCAACCTGCTGTCGTGGTACATCTACGTGCTGGGCGGGCTGTTCACCGCGTACGTGCTGGTGGCCGGCGGGGTGGAGACGGGATGGACGCTCTACACGCCGCTCAGCACCAAGTACGCGCCCGGCCACACGGTGATGGCGGCGGCGGCGATCTTCGTGGTGGGGTTCTCCTCGATCCTCACCGGGCTGAACTTCATCGTCACCATCCACACGCTGCGCGCCCCCGGCATGACGTGGTTCCGGCTGCCGATCTTCGTGTGGTCGCATTACGCCACCAGCGTGATCCTGGTGCTCGCCACGCCGGTGCTGGCGATGGCGCTGATCCTGCTGGCGCTGGAGCGGTCGCTGGGCATCGGCGTCTTCGATCCGGACCTGGGCGGCGATCCTCTCCTGTGGCAGCACCTCTTCTGGTTCTACAGCCACCCCGCCGTCTACATCATGATCCTGCCGTCCATGGGCGTGGTCACCGAGCTGGTGACGACCTTTTCGAGGAAGCGGGTGTTCGGCTACGCCTTCGTGGCCTTCGCCTCCATCGCCATCGCCATCATCGGCTTCCTGGTCTGGGGCCACCACATGTTCGTGGCCGGGCAGTCCATGTACGCCAGCATGGTCTTCTCGTTCCTCAGCTTCCTGGTCGCCGTACCGTCTGCCATCAAGGTCTACAACTGGACGGCGACGCTCTACAAAGGCCAGCTCGACCTGCGCGCCCCGTTGCTCTACGCCATGGGCTTCATCGGGCTGTTCGTCTTCGGCGGGCTGACCGGGCTGATCCTGGCGAGCCTGGCGCTCGACGTGCACGCGCACGACACCGCCTTCGTGGTGGCGCACTTCCACTACATCATGGTCGGCGGTGCGGTGTCGGCCTACCTCGGCGCGCTGCATTGCTGGTGGCCGAAGATGACCGGACGGATGTATTCCGAGTTCTGGGGCCGCCTTTCGGCGCTGCTGATCTTCTTCGGCTTCAACGTCACCTTCTTCCCGCAGTACATCCTCGGCTGGCTGGGCATGCCGCGCCGCTATCACTCCTACCCGCCGGAGTTCCAGAGCTGGGAGGTGCTGTCCACCGCCGGCGCGGCGATGCTGGGGGTCGGCTACCTGCTGCCGCTGGTCTACCTGCTGTGGTCGCTGTTCTACGGGCCGCGCGCGCCGGCCAACCCGTGGGGTGCGAGCGGGCTGGAGTGGCGCGTGCCCTCCCCGCCGCCCGAGCACAATTTCGACGCCGTCCCGGTGGTGACCTGGGAGGCCTACGACTACCCGCCCCCCGAGGAGCAACGGGGATGAGCACGGAGCCCTTCACCGGCACCGATCAGCGCGAGGAGGCCGACCGGCTCGGCATGTGGCTGTTCCTCGCCACCGAAGCGATGATGTTCGGTGCGCTGTTCTTCGCGCTGACGGTGGTGCGCCTGCGCGTGCCGGACGGCGTGCGGCTGGCGAGCGGGCACCTGGACAAGCTGCTGGGGACGGTCAACACCGGAGTGCTGCTGACCAGTTCGCTGCTGGTGGCGCTGGCGGTCGCCGCGGCGCGGCAGGGACGGCAGGAGCGCACCGCCGGCCTGCTGGCCGGTGCCGCCGGGCTGGGCGTCGTCTTCCTGGCGATCAAGGCGACCGAGTACGCCAGGGAGTTCCGCGAGGGGCTGATGCCCGGCCCGGGCTTCCGCCTGCACGACCAGCCGGGCGCCGAGCTGTTCTTCAACCTCTACTACGCCGCCACCGGCCTGCACGCGGTGCACCTGACCATCGGCGTGCTGCTGATGCTGGGCCTGTCGGCGCGGGTGCTGGGCGGCTGGGTGCGACTGCCGGAGCACGCGACCACGGTGGAACTGCCGGGCCTCTACTGGCACATCGTCGATATCGTCTGGGTGTTCCTCTACCCCGCCCTCTATCTGGTCGCACGGTGACGCCATGCCAAGGAGCGAGACGGCGACCTTCGTGCTGGTGTGGGCGGCGCTGATGGCGCTGCTGGCGGCAACCCTGGGTGTGTCCTTCCTGCACTGGGGGACCTGGAACGGTGTGCTGAACCTCGGCATCGCCGTCGCCAAGACCGCGCTGATCCTGTGGTTCTACATGCATCTCCGACGGACCCGGCCCCTGGTGCGGCTGGCCGGCGCGACGGCCCCGCTGTGGCTGGCGATCCTGTTCGGTCTGGCGCTCAGCGACTACGTCACCCGGTGAAGGGGGCGTGCATGCACCGCGTCCCGCTCCTGCTCCTCGTCTCGCTGCTGGTCGCCGGATGCGGGGATCCCCTGCACGAGGAGGCAATCGCGCGGAGCGACTGGGAAGGCGATTGGCCCTTCACGGTCCCGCATGGCACGCTGCGCTGTTCCCTGGACGGACGATCCCACACCGGCGTCCCGATCGTGACCTTCACCGCCGGGGATATCGAGTTCGGCCTGGACGACATGGCGGAGGCCGACGGCTATCCCTCGGTCAAGGCGATCCGGCGCCGGGACCGGCAGGGCCATTTCATCGATGGCGATCTGGACGCCGTCGTCCAACTCGGGCGGATGCTCTGCGACGACGATCTGGCGCGCGTGCGCAAACGGCAGAAGGCCGCCCGGCGACCATATGCCGAGCGTTGAGCCCTGGCCCCTCCCGCCGCGATCGCGGGAGGAGACCTTCCACATCACCTCCTTTGCGCCCTCTCCGGAAACGCCGGCGTCGCGCGTCGTCCTCAGCCGTGCCCCTTTTCCGTGGAGACGGCGACGAAGCGCCGCTGGCCGGCGCGGTCGATCAGCAGCAGGGCGCGCTTGTCGTGCTCCAGCGCCGCCGTCAGGCGCTTGGCCGCCGCGGTCGCATCGCGCACCGGCTCCTGGTCGATCTGCTCGATGACGTCTCCCGGGCGTATGCCGGCCGCCGCGGCAACGCCGTCCCGCTCGACCGCAACCACCAGCGCTCCTTTCGTGCCGTCGGCCAGATGGAGCTGCTGCGCCAGCGGCGGCGTCAGGTCGCTGAGCGCGAGGCCAAGCGCCGCGCCGCCCGGTTCGGCACCGGAGCTGCCGCTCGCGGTACGGTCGATCGGCATCTCGGCGATGCTCACGGTGAGCGTCTCGTCCTTGCCGCCGCGGCGGACGGTAAGGCGCGCCGGCTTGCCGACGCCGGTGTCGGCGACCAGCTTCGGCAGGTCGTGCGATTGCCGGATGGGCTGCCCGTCGTAGGCCTCGATCAGGTCGCCGGGCTTCACGCCCGCCCTGGCCGCCGGCCCGCCCTCGGTGACGTCGGTGACCAGCGCGCCCTGCGGCTCCTTCAGCCCCAGCGCGGTGGCGATGTCGGGCGTCACCTCCTGGATCGCCACGCCGAGCCAGCCGCGCGTCACCTTGCCGTGCGCCTGGAGCTGGGCCACCACCGACTTGGCGAGGTTGGACGGGATGGCGAAGCCGATGCCGACGCTGCCGCCGCTCGGCGACAGGATGGCGGTGTTGATGCCGATCACCTCGCCACGGGTGTTGAAGGTCGGCCCGCCCGAATTGCCACGGTTGATCGGCGCGTCGAGCTGCAGGAAGTCATCGTACGGCCCCGAGTGCAGGTCGCGCCCGCGCGCGGATATGATTCCGGCGCTCACCGACCCGCCGAGGCCGAACGGGTTGCCGACGGCCACAACCCAGTCGCCGGGCTTGGCGTCGTCGCTGTCGCCGAACGTCAGGTACGGCAGCGGGCTCGCGGCGTCGATCTTCAGCAGCGCCAGATCGGTCTTGTCGTCGGTTCCGATCACCTTGCCCGGGTGCCGGGAGCCGTCCTGGAAGATGATCGTGACCTTCTCGGCATCCCCGGCCACGTGGTTGTTGGTGACCACGTAGCCGTCGGCGCTGATGATGAACCCGGAGCCCAGCGCCATCCGCGGGCCCAGGTCGGGCGGCGACTGGTCGGGGCCTCCGAAGAAGCGGCGCAGCATCTCGTCGTAGGGCATGCCTTCGGGCACGCCGGGGCCGGCCTGGGCGGTCTGTTCGGTGTCGGCACGCTCGATCACCGAGATGTTGACCACCGCCGGCATGACCTTCTCGACCATCGGGCGGAAGCTGGGCAGGCGGTCGATGGCCGTCTCGGCAGCCGGCCCCTGGTTGAGCGACGGCGCCTGGGCGTGCGCCGGCGGAGCGAGGACCGCACAGGCCGCAATCCCCGCCGCCAGCAGGATCCGGTGGACGGCGCCCGGCGCGCGGATGCCCGGTTCAGGTTGGTTGGACATGGTTCGTTTCCCTCAGAGTGCCGGCCGCTTGCCGGCTTCGCCGCGCCAACGACTGGCGCGCCAACTCGTCCCGCGCTCCGGGGAACCGCCTCCTGCGGCCATCGTTGGCGGCAGGCGCGGAAGGCCGCGCGCCAGGGAGAGCCGCCATGGACGAACCGATGCCGACGACCAGCCCGACCGATGCGGACGCGCACGGCACCCGGCGGGATTTCCTTCAGCTCACCACCATCGCGGTCGGAGCCGTGGGTACCGCCGCGGCGCTGTGGCCGATGATCGACAGCATGAACCCGGCCGCCGACACGTTGGCGCTCGCCTCCATCGAGGTCGACCTCGCGTCGGTCGCGGTCGGGCAGGCCATCACCGTGACGTGGCGCGGCAAGCCGGTGTTCGTCCGCCACCGCACGCCCGAGGAGATCGCGGCCGCCCGCTCGGTCAAGACCGGCGACCTTCCCGACCCGCAGCCCGACGACAAGCGCGTCATCAAGCCGGAATGGCTGGTGGTCGTCGGGGTCTGCACGCACCTGGGCTGCGTGCCGCTGGGCCAGAAGTCGACCGACCCGCGCGGCGACTACGGCGGCTGGTTCTGCCCGTGCCACGGGTCGCAATACGACACCTCGGGCCGTATCCGCAAAGGTCCGGCCCCGGCCAACCTGGTCGTGCCGCAGTACGCGTTCATCAGCGACACCCGCATCCGGCTCGGCTGACCCGCCCGGACCGTGTGTGGAACGCGCGCCGCGCGGCGTCGTTGGCGAACCGACCTCATTTTGCGGCCGGCAGGGGACCGACCGGGGAGACGCACATGGGTAGGAAACTCTTCGATCGTCATCCGGGTCCGGCGGAAGCCCGCGGAGCGAGCCCGGACGAGGACTGGGTCGGCGCGTACGGGTTCGGCGGCCACCACGGTCCGGGCTACGAGCCGCAGCCCGGCGAGGAGCGCGACGCCTGGGACCGGGCCGCCGATTCCTTCCTCGCCTTCATCGGCGACGAGGACGCTGCACGGCGCTTGCGCAGGGACCATATGGAGGCCGGAAGGCGGCACGGGCCGGACCGGGATCACTGAGGCCCCGGTCCGTCCGGGCCGTGGGGGCTTCCTTTCTCGCGTGAGCGGTCCATGGAGCAGACGTCCGAAGGCAGCGAGGCCACCACAGCGCGTCGGCGCACGCCCGATGTGGCCTGCCAGGACTGCATCCTGCGGCGGTCGCGGATCTTCAAGCCGCTCGACGACGCCGAGTTGAGCTACGTCGCCAAGCTCAAGGACCGCCAGATTCTCCGTCCGGCGGGAGCCCGGCTGCTCGGCGCCGGGCCGGCCGGCGGCTTCATCTACACGCTCCACGCGGGCTGGGCCTTCCGCTCGATCCGGCTGAACGACGGCTCGCGGCAGATCGTCGAGTTCCTGCTGCCCGGCGACGTCTTCGGCCTGCACGTGGCGATGCTCGGCAACTGGGACTACGACGTCACCGCCCTGACCCCGGTCGTCCTGTGCCGGCTGAAGGCTCCCTCGCTCGACGAGCTGTGCACCCGCTTCCCATCCCTCAACCGGGCGCTGATCCACACCCTGGCGGAGGACAAGCGTCGCGCCGACAGCCGCCTCGCCGTGCTGGGGCGCACCCTTGGGCCCCAGCGCATCGCCTACCTGATGCTCGAACTGGCCGAGCGGCTGGAGGAGGCGGGCGAGCTTCAGGAGGATTGCTGCGACTTTCCGCTGCGCCGCCGCCATCTCGCCGACGCCACCGGCCTGTCCGGCACGCACGTGAACCGCTCCCTGGCGGAACTGCGCGAGCGGCGGCTGGCCCATGTCGAGGGCGGGCGGCTCACCATCCTCGATCGCGACCAGCTGATCGGCTTCGCGGGCTACTCGTCGCTGGCGCAGCGGATCCAGCGCCTGATCCTCTGAGCGGCCGAACATTAAATCGGCACATATGTTCCGAAAGACCGGAACCCCGCCGGTGGTGACGAGTTGGATTCGATGATCGGGGGCCATCGCGCCCGCCGCTCGCCATCCACCCTCGGACACGCAGGATCTGGCATGCCCACGCCTTTCGACGAGGAACTGGTGACGTGCATTCCCGCGTTGCAACGCTACGCCCACAAGCTCACGGGGGGGCACGCCGCCGCGGAGGACCTGGTCCAGGACTGCCTGGAACGGGCGCTGAAGAATGCGGACAAGTTCCAGCCGGGCACAAACCTGGAGGCTTGGCTGACGACGATCCTCAAGAACCTGTTCTACACCGAGCGGCGGCGCCTTCAGCGTTGCCCGCAGG
Source organism: Azospirillum sp. (assembly GCF_050789165.1). NCBI lineage: Bacteria > Pseudomonadati > Pseudomonadota > Alphaproteobacteria > Rhodospirillales > Azospirillaceae > Azospirillum > Azospirillum sp. The sequence continues at coordinate 69,646 of NZ_JBOZRT010000021.1, read as the reverse complement.
TGGCGCTGGAAGAGCACGACGTCGTCGTGCCGCCGCCGCAGACGGCGCGGATCGCCCTCGATGAAGCGGAGGAGGCCGTCCGCGCCTTGCCGCCGCCGCAACGGGCCCTGGTCACGCTGGTGGCCATCGACGGCCTGTCCTACCAGGACGCCGCCCGACACCTCGGCGTGCCGGTCGGAACCATCCGCTCGCGGCTTTCCCGCGTGCGCGACCAGATCCGCTACACGATGGAGCATCGCCGGCGCGCACCACGCACCGTGCCGGCCCGTCCGGCGCCCAGGCCGGTCCAGGGCGGGGGCGAGCCACGTGCCGCCGCACCGCTCCCCTCGCCCGCTCCCGCGCCGGCCGCGCGTCGTCAGCGTCCATCCGCGCTGCCGGCCTGCGTGGCGCGCCTCCGTCGCCCGCCCCCGCCGGGTGACATCCCCGCCCCCGATGCGCCCCCCGTTCTCACATGGGGATGGCCGTTCCGGGTGCCGGCGCGGGAGACCACCTTCGGCCGCGGCCCGCCGTTCGGACACCGCCAACGTCAGCGTCGATATCCGCAACGGCGTCGCCGCCGCCAGATCAAGGAGGCACTCGCCCGGATCGAGCGCAACGCGGACTTCCCTTCGGTGCGGGAGGAGCCCATCGTCATTGCGGCCCTGCAGCGCCACCCCTGACGCTCGCGCGAGCCGAACGTGACGGAGTCGAACGGGCAGACGCCATGGCCGGACATCGATCGGAAGCCCTCCGGTTCGACCGGAGATGGATCAGGGACGCGGCACGAACGGTGAGCTGGGCCCTCCTGCATCGCCGTCCGAAGCTGGCGCCCGGGGACGTCCGCGCCGGCATCGCGCGCCACTCCATCCGCGAGACCCCGCCGCTCGCGACCGAACTCAGCTATCTCGCGGCCGGCGATCCGTCGGGGCGCCGCGTGGTGCTGATCCACGGCAGCCCCAGCCAGGCGGAAGACTGGCTGCCGTTCCTGCGGTCCGTCCCGGCGGGTCAGCAATGGCTGGCGCCCGACCGCCCGGGATTCGGCTGCAGCGGACCGAGCGACGTTCCGATCGACCTGGGCGTGCAGGCCGCGGCGTTGCATCCCCTGCTGTCGGCGACCGCCGCCGGCAAGGCGATCCTGGTTGGACGTTCGATGGGAGCGCCGATCGCCGTGCGCGCCGCTCTGGACTTCCCCGACCTGACGGGCGGCGTGCTTCTCATCGGCGGCGCGTTGTCCGCGGAGTTGGAGCGGGTCCACTGGCTGCAGCGGGTCGCCGCCCGGCCGATGATCGCCGGGCTGCTGCCGCGCGCCATCCGCAATTCGAACCGCGAGCTGCTGGCCCTCAAAGGCCAGCTGGCCGATCTCGCCCCACGCCTGGGGTCGTTGCGCACCAGGGTGACGGTGGTGCATGGAACGGCGGATCCTCTGGTGCCCTACGCCAACGTCGCGTTCCTGGAACGGGCCCTGGCCGGAAGCGGCACACTGACCGTCGTCACGGTCCCCGGGGGCGATCACTTCCTGGACGACCGGCACGACGCGGTGATCCGAGACGCCCTCCAGGCGCTCGTCGCCGCTGCTGATCGGGACGGGGGCTGAGCGGCACGGCCACGGGGCGCCACGCGCGATCGCGTGTTCCCCGTCGGGCCATCCCCCCTCAGTTCGATGGCGGGTAGGCGCGCAGGAGGCGCTGCTGGCGCTGCTGGTACCCGATCAAGCCGCGCAGGGACAAAGGTCGCACACCCCGGTCGCGGTTGGCGGCGGCGATCTCGAACATCAGCGCCTGCTGGCGGAACAGGTCGGCGTAGACCTCCATCAGGCGCTTGTCCGGATCCCAGACGTGGATCATCTCCGCCCCGGCTCCGTTGACTTCGATGATCCGGAAATCCTCACCCGCCGCCAACGCCTCCGCCGAGGCGAAGCGGACGTCGAACCGGCCGAAGTGGAAGCCGGGCATCGCGTCGGCGATCGTGTCGAAGCGCCGGCAGAGCGCCGGCGTGATCAGCGACCGGCCATCCTTGTACAGCCCGCCGACCCGGCTGCTGCCGACCAGCGCCAGCCGCACCACCTCGCCTTGCGCCGGAACTTCGGTCAACCGGCGGCCCAGGGCGGCGCGGTGCAGCCTTCCCTTCCACGCGGCGCGGGGATCGCGCTCGATGAGCTGGTCCAGGGTCGAAGCGCCATCGCCGACCACATGCGGGAAATAGCGCAGGGTCAGCGAGACGATGGCGCCGCGTGCGCGGCCCGGATGGCGGACATAGAAGATGCCGGCCTCCCCCGCGTGCGGAACGTAGGCCTGCAGGATGACGCGGCACCCCCGCGGCATCGCCGCCAGATAGGCCTGCAGTTCCGCCGCACCGCGCACCAGCCGCACGCCGAAGCCGCGCCAGCCGATGTCCGGTTTGGCGACCAGCGGAAAGGTCAGTCCCGCCTCGGCAACCAGCGCCTCCGCCGCCCCGGCCGGCCAGGGGACGGTGTTGACGATGGCGGTGCTGGCCGCGACCCAGGGCCGGCCGCCGGGGCCGATCAGCTCGATGCAGCGGTGCTTCGACTCGCCGAGCAAGCCGCCGGCCTCGATCGAAGGGTTGGCCGCGGTGGGCAGGGTCACACTGCGGTGGCGCAGGCCGAGCGCCAGCCACTGCACCGCCAGCGGCACATAGAACAGAAGCGGCGGAATACGCTCGGCGAGGCCGATGGGGCGGTACCCGGCGGAAATCGGCGGCATCCCCGGCAGGCGCACCGCTCCGGTCGCGCGCGGTCCGGCCAACCAGCCCGACAACGCGTCCTTCAACGGGATCCCGACCCGGGCCGCCGCCTTTCCCGCCAGCGCCTGCCCGAACCGCGTTCGCAAAGCGATCAGCAGCGCAGCGACGGCCACTCCGCCCACGCGTACGCTCTGCGCCGACACGGCGGCCGACGAATTGAGAAGCGTAAGAAGGAGGCAGACGTGGAACACCGCCGTCGCGAGCGTCATCAACAGGAACCGGATAAACGGGATCCGGATGGCGCCGCAGGCGAAGTACATGGGGAACAGGATTCCCGGCATCAGGCGCGCCGTGATGATGGTGGCCAGCAGATTCCGTTCCAGCGCCGCATGGAGGCGGGCGAAAGCCGAGCGCTCCGTGGCACGCCGCAACCAGACGACGCGCCTGGACAGCAGTCCGAGCGCATAGATGACGCAATCCCCGCTGACGATGCCGGCCAGCAGGATCAACGTGGCCGCGGCGAACGTCATGGTGCCGACACCGATCAGCCCGGCGGCGGTGGCAATGGCCACGTCCTCGTGGAGGAAGGTCAAGGCGGCCAACGCCAGAGGAAGAGCGAAGGGTATGCGGTGGATCAGGGAAAGCAGGTCGGCGGCCACGGCGTCGTTCCTGAAGCAATCGGGCGGCTAGCGCCCGGTCGTGCGTCCTTCGGGGTCAACGCAGAGCGACGCCGCAAAGTTCAACAGAGAGCATGTCTGCGGTCGGACCGGGCGACCCGGTGCCGGTCGCCGTGCCGCTTTGAACTGAACCGCGGAGCGACGTGGCGCAGGACGACGACCGCCCGCGGGCCCCTTGTCCCGGTCCGACCGGCGGCGGCTTCGAGGCAAATCCCTGGCAAGACATTGCCGGCGTCGGTATACTAGTATGCCAACGCCCCCGCCTCGCTGCGGGCTGGCCGGCATCCTCCGTGGCTACCTTTCCCGATCATGACGCTCGCTTTTCACATGATGCCGCTTGTCGGCACCGTCCTTCTTCTTGTCTCCCGACGCGTCAGCCTCCTGCACGCGGGGGTGGCCGGAATGGCGATGGCGCTCGCCATGCTGATCTCAGTACAGCCCTCATTCGATGCGGCGTTGGGAACGGTGGCCGTCAAGGCGGCCGAAGGCGCGTGGCTTGCGTGGCACGCCATGTCGATCATCGCCGCCGGCCTGCTGTTCCACCGCGCCTTCGAGGCGAGGCCCCGGCAAGCGGAGGCCATGGCGCAGGAGAACCGCCGCCGGGCCGTGTTCGTCGCCTGCTTCCTCGTCGGCCCCTTTGCCGAATCCGTCACGGGCTTCGGTGTCGGTCTGGTCGTCGCTCTTGCCATGCTGCGCCACATGGGGCTGCCCGCGATCCAGGCGGCGGCCCTCGGCCTGTTCAGCCAGGTGCTGGCGCCGTGGGGGGCCATGGGTGTCGGGACACGCGTGGGCGCCGAACTGATCGGCGTTTCCTTCGCGGAGCTTGGGACGGCGAGCGCGCTGCTGATGGCGGCCGTTCTGCCATGCCTCCTGCCGGTGTTCTGGAGCCTCATCCATCGGGCGGGCCTGCGCTCGACGCTGGCCGACCGGGCGACCGACCTTGCCCTCCTCGTGTGCCTTGCCGCGCTGATCTGGGCGACCAATCGCTTCATCGCGCCGGAGCTGGGAGGCGGATTGGCGACGGGGTTCATGCTCCTGCTGGTGGAAGGGCCGCGCCTTCTTCGCGGTGGCGCGGACATCCGGCGCCTCCTTGGACGGCTGTGGCCCTACGTCCTGCTGGTCTCTGGTTTGATGGCGACGCGGCTCGTGCCACCGTTCTCGAACTGGACCGGGAGCTGGTTGGTGCTCGACCCGTTCGGCGGCCTTGCACCGCTCGCGCTGCTGCGCCATCCGTCGACGTGGCTGGTGCTGGTGGCCGCCATACTGCTCGCCGGATTGCCCGGACGCCGGGCGGGAGAGGTTGCCCGCGGCGCCCTCCGCGCGGCCGTGGTCCCCATGGCCGCGACCCTGGTCTTCGTCGAGCTGGCTGGCTTCATGTCCGCCTCGGGCGGGGCTGCAATGTTCGGCCAGGCGTGGCAGAACGTCGCCGGACACCTGGCGGTGCTGGCCACGCCGGTTTTCGGCGCGGCCGCCGGGGCGCTGACCGGCTCCAACACCGCCTCCAATGCGCTGATGATGCATATCCAGCTGAGCCTTGCGGCCGAGAGCTGCCTGCCGCCGATGCTCATCGCCGCGGTGCAGACGGTGTCGGGCAGCATCTGCACGATGCTGACCCCCGGCCGCATCGTCCTGGCCGCCGGCCTCCTCGGACTGGTGAAGGCCGAGGGGGATATCTATCGTCTGGCGTTGCCCATCGGGGTGGCGTCCGTCCTGTCCCTGCTCGCCGTCATCGTCGTGGCGGTTGGAGTGAGCGCCTGTTCGTAGATATCGCGACGCCGGCGGCCCGAGCTTGGTCGCAGTGGGCGCGCAGCACAATCCGCCTCACCGTCGAATTGGCGCCTTGATCTCTTATGCACGGAACTTTATGATGCATCATGCAACAAGTTCCGGATCGGGCAAAGGGTGGGCAATGACGGCGTACGATCTGGCCCTGCTTGAGCACGACAATCTCGGCAGCACAATTTACCAGAAGTTGTGCGAGGCCTTGATGAAGGGCGTGTTCAAACCAGGCGATCGCCTCAAAATCCGCGATCTGGCCGAACGACTGGGAACGAGCGTCACGCCGGTGCGCGATGCCATCCTCCGCTTGGTGCAGGATCAGGCTCTGGTGCTGCGCTCACCGCGCGACATTCGCGTTCCGATGCTGACCAGAGCGCTCTACCTGGAGATCCGTGACATCCGCGTCAATCTCGAAGGACTGACCGCCGAGCGCGCGGCCCAGAGGGCCACTCCGGCCCAGGTCCAGGCCCTGGAAGCGCTTCTGAGACGCAATGAAGCGGCGATCGCCGCCGGGAGCATTCCGCTGGCCACCGAACTCAATCAGGCATTCCATTTCGAGCTGGCGGAAATTGCGGACATGCCTGTGCTTCGCGATATTCTGCGGCGACTCTGGCTCCAGATGGGGCCGCTGATCGCCGACGTTTACGCCGGCGCCGGGCGCACGATGATCGACCACCATTATCCTCTGATGGAGGCCATTCGTCGTCACGATGGGCCAGCCGCCGCTCGCGCGATCCAAACAGACATTCTGCTGGCCAGCGGACCGATTCTGGAGCGGATCGACGCAGCCAGCCCCACGGCTCTCGCTTCTTGATGCCCCAAATCCGGCAAGTTCTCAGGCTGTTCCCACCTCAAGATGATGCATCAAATATCAAGACCCACCAGCAATGAGGAGGCATCGGTTATGGCGCCGCGGGATGTACTGACCACCGTCGTGCCGCCGATCTCTCCGGAGGACGCCGGCGCAGCGGGGCTGCGGCATTTCGGCGTAACCGGGATCGTGCGCGAACTCTCCAGCGAGCGGGATCGCAACTTCCACGTTGTGGCCCCCGACGGGCAAGGGTACGTGCTGAAATTCACCAACCCGGCAGAGCCGCAGGTCGTCACCAGCTTCCAGACCGAGGCGATGCTGCACCTGGCTGAACGTGATGCCACACTGCCGGTGCCCCGCGTCGTGCGGACCCTGGAGGGGGAGGCGCAGGCGACTGTCCAGGTCGATGGCTGCGCCATGGTGCTGCGGCTGCTGACCTATCTCGAGGGCACGCCGCTCCACGCCGCTCCGGCGTCGCCGGGGCAAATGCGGGCGCTGGGGACGACCCTAGCCCGGCTCGATGTCGCCCTGGCCGATTTCGAACACCCCGGCTCGCGGCGCGATCTGCTGTGGGACATCACGCGCACCCCCAGCATCCGCGACCGGCTGCACTATGTGGAGGCCGGGCCGCGCCGGCGCATGGTCGAGCGGTTCGTGGCCCGCTTCGCCGAAGAGGTGGCCCCCCGCCTGCCCGCGCTGCGGCAGCAGGTCATTCACAACGACCTCAACCCCCACAACGCCGTCGTCGATCCCGTCGGCCATGAGGTGGTTACCGGAATCATCGACTTCGGCGACGCGCTGAGGGCGCCGTTGGTCAACGATCTGGCGACGGCGCTCGCCTACCACGTGGCCAGCGGCGAGACTCCCTTCGGCTCCATGGTCGCCATGACCCGCGCTTACAACGCCGTGCTTCCGTTGACGCCAGAGGAGGTGAACCTGCTGCCCGAGCTGGTGGCGGCCCGCCTTGCCCTGACCATCGGCATCACGAACTGGCGGGCGGCCGAGTACCCAGAGAACCGCGCCTACATTCTGCGCAACGCTGAACGTGCCTTTGTCGGCCTCGACCGGCTGACCGGCGAAGAGGCGGCCACCGCGCACCGCTTGCTCCATCATGCCTGCCAGGAAGGGTGACACCCCATGACCATGGTCAACGCCTACGCGCCCGATGCCGCCGGTTCCCTGCCGGAGCGCGAGCGCGCCCTGATCGCCCGCCGCGAGCGGCTGCTCGGCCCGGCATACCGACTGTTCTACGCCGATCCGGTTCACATCGTGCGGGGTGAGGGATCCTACCTCTATGATCCCGACGGCAACCGCTATCTGGACGCCTACAACAACGTCGCCTCGGTCGGGCACAGCCGGCCGGAGGTGGTGGAGGCGATGGCGAAGCAGGCGGCCGTGCTGAACACCCACACGCGCTACCTGACCGAGGGCATTCTCGACTTTGCCGAGGCCTTCCTGGCGGAGTTCCCGCCCGAACTGTCGCAGCTGATGATGACCTGCACCGGCAGCGAAGCCAACGACCTGGCGTTGCGCGTCGCCCGCGTCCACACGGGGGGAACGGGCGTCGTCATCGCCCACAACGCCTATCACGGGGTGACCTCGGCGCTCGCGGAAATGTCGCCCTCGCTCGGCCCGGCGGCGAAGCTGGGGGATCACGTCCGGGTGGTGCGGTCTCCGGACAGCTATCGCATCCCGGAGGCCGAGGTGGGCACCGCCTTCGCCCGCTCCGTGGAGGCGGCCATCGCCGACATGAGGGAAAAGGGCATCAGGCCGGCGGCGCTGCTGGTCGATACCATCTTCTCCAGCAGCGGCGTCTTCACCGATCCGGCCGGCTTCCTCGCTCCGGCGGTGGAGGCGATGCGCAAGGCCGGGGGCATCTTCATCGCCGATGAGGTGCAGCCTGGCTTCGGGCGGCTGGGGACGCACATGTGGGGCTTCGCCCGCCATGACGTGGTGGCCGACATCGTGACGATCGGCAAGCCCATGGGCAACGGCCATCCGGTGGCCGGTGCGGTGTTCCGACCGGAGGTGATCGAGGCGTTCGGCAAAAGCCAGCGCTATTTCAACACCTTCGGCGGCAACCCGGTGTCCTGTGCCGTGGCCCATGCCGTTCTGAAGGTCATCAAGGCGGACCGGCTGCAGGAGAACGCCCTGACCGTCGGTGCCGAGATGATTGAGGGCTTGCGCGCTCTGGCCGGCAAACACGACCTGATCGGCGACGTGCGGGGGACCGGCCTGTTCATTGGCGTCGAGATGGTCCGTGATCGAGCGCTCAAGACGCCCGCGTCCGACGAGACCGCCCGCGTGGTCAACGGCATGCGCAAACGCCGGGTGCTGATCAGCGCGACCGGGCAGGAAGGCCACATTCTGAAAATTCGCCCGCCGCTGGTGTTCTCATCGGACGACGCCAAGCTGTTCCTTGCCACGCTGGACGAGGTGCTGACGGCGCTTTAGTTCCTATTTCGATAGGGATTGTGCTGGATCTGATCCGTGGACCTCCGGCGCCATGCGGCACGGAGGTTCCCATGGACCAGTGGGTCCAGGACGACGGCTGACGGTTGCCGAGTGGGTTGTGGACACACACCCGCTGGTGTCCTGCAGGCCAGCAGCCAACGGCGGCCCTGTGGGCGACCGGGATCCGTTCGCCCTCTTCCGCCCGCCGGTGCTTTCGCACGTGGATCGAGCGCGAGCCTTGGGAATCACCGTCGGTGAGTCAGCGCTTCCGCGCGCCGATATCAAACGCTACCGAGCCATCGTTCAAGTCGGCGTGGCGATGCCCAGCTGCACGATGCGGGTCAGACGCTCCAGTAGGTCCTGTCCATCCCAATCGGTGGAGAAGGCGAGCGCCCGACCCAACGGAACGATGCGGTCCACCCGCGCCCCCGCGCGCGCCGTGGCCACCGTGTCGGACGGCAAGCCGAAGCAGGCCAGCGTCTGCACGTCGGCGGGAAGCCGGGCGCAGGCTTCCTCCAGGCTCGCCCCCCAGCCCTCCAGCAGCAGGCCCAGGCCGGGGTGCCCGGCGAGGCCTATGGCGCCGTCCGCCGCCTCGCCACGCAGCACGATCCGGCCGTCGGCGGCCATCGTCCAGCGCCGGACGCGGCCGTCCGCCGCCAACTCGGCCGCCGCCGCCAGCCGGGCCTGCGTGCGGGCACCGTCCAGGCTCCAGCCGGTATCGGCCAGCCAGCGGTCGAAGAGTGGCCAGAAGCGGGCGCGCGCCGACTCGACCTCGGCCGGCGCCCCGACCCAGAGCACCAGCCGGGGCGAGGAGCACGCGTTCTGGTCGAACCAGACGACGTCGGTGACCAACCCTTCCGTCGCCCGCGCCAGCGCGTCGCCGTCGGCTGCCATCACCGCCCCGGCCCCGATCAACGCGGCGGACACGCGGTCGGGGAACGACAGCTCCTGCGCTCCAGCCGGCAGCGGCACCCGACGCACCGCGGCGATGCTGGCGTCGCCGCCCCACACCACGCGCAGGTCGCACGCCGACGACAGCGCCGCGGTGACCGCCTCGTCATGGCCGTACCGGAGAACCAGCGTGCGCACCCGCAGCGCCGCCCAGCCGGGTTCGGCGAGCAGACGGCCGGCCGCCTCCAGCAGCGCCGCCTGCGCCGGGCCGCCGCGCCGCGACAGCCGTACGACGTTGGCGTTGCCGCACAGAAGCGACAGCAGCCACGACCACGCGAACAGCGTGTCGACGTTGGCCGGCGCGACGTGGAAGACGAGGCCGCGGGCATGGCGCAGTCGGCCGCTCCCGGTGCGCGCCGCCAGATCGCCGGCAAGGCGCCGCAGCTCGGCCGGCCGGAGCGCGTGGGCCAGCGCCATCACCTCCGGCATCCGCCGCATGGCGCGGTCGGCCAGCAGCGCCTGCGACAACGCCGTAACGAAGCCGACCGCCGGCTCGGCGAAGGGGGCCATCGGCGTGGCCGCGCGCACCCGCGCCAAGGCATCCTGCCACGCCAGCGCGGGGTCGGGCGCGATGTGCAGCACGGCGGCGTCAGGCGGCGGGGCGGACATCGCTGCACCCCCTCATCTCGACCTGCGGCAAGCGGCCGTGCACGACGAAATGCCGGCCCCGCCAGCCGCAGGGGCAGCCGTCGGCGCCCAGAACCGTGCCCATGTCCCCGGTCAGCAGACTGTGGCCGGGATAGCTGACGGGCAGCGCGCTGAACAGCTGGAGCAGGCCCGGCCGGCCGGCCGGCAGCGGCGCCAGCGTCACCGGGTCGCGCACCAGCACGTCGGCGAGCGCCGGCGCGTGCAGCCGGCCCGCCGGGCATTCCAGAAAGATGGTGCCCACCTGCTCCACCAGCCCGTAGTAGTTCCGCACCTCGGTCAGGTTCAGCCGCTCGGCGAGACCGGCGCGGAAGGTCGCGGCATCGACCGCGCGGTCGGCCAGCCGCTTCCAGCCGCCGCCATGCAGGAGCAGCGCCGGCGAAAGGTCGAGCACGACGCCGTCGCGCCGGGCGCTCTCGACCAGGGATTCCCAGACCATGGACGTGAAGCCGAAGATGAACAGGCGTTCGCCGGCATGGCGGGCGCGGTAAGCAGCCAACGCGCCCCAGTCCGGCCGACCCTCCCCGTCCAGCAGGAACAGCGGGTCCCGCCCCATCATCCCGAAGCCGGCGATGGCGGCGGCGCGCGCCGCCACCAACCCGCCCCGCTTCAGCGTCGTCGCCGTGTCCACCACCACCAGCGGCGCGCGTCCGCGCCCCAGCAACGGCCGCATCAACGCCGCCAGCGCACGGGCCTGGAGCTGCGCGGTGCCTCGATCGAGCGGAACACGCGACGGCACGCCGTCCGTGCCACTGGACGACAGCCAGGCGACGATGCGGTCGGCCGGCACGCTGACCAGCGCCCGCCGCTTGAACAGCGACACCGGCAGCCAGGGCACCGCCTCCAGCCCGTCGGCCGGTGCGTCCCCCCAGCCGAACGCCTCCAGGATGCGGGCATAGCCTTGGCAGGCGGCGCGGTGATGGCGGGTCAGCGCGTTCAGCCGCGCCAGCAGGCGGGCACGGGCCTCGTCCGGCGGGGTGTCGAAGGGGGCTAGCCACGCCGTGTCGGGCAGAGCGTCCACGGACGAAGCAGGATCATCGGTCACGGGAGGTGGCCATCGGCGCTGGAAATCCTTGCGCCCGACGTTAAGCGCATCGCGACGCCACGTCCACGCCGCTTCATACCCGGCGGTGCTTGAACCGCGATCCCGGCCGTATACACTGCCGCGAAGGTGCCCCGCACGGATCGTCCGGTCATGACCCATTCAGCCCTTTCGCTCGCCGGCCGCGTGGCCCTCGTGACCGGGTCCAGCCGCGGCATCGGGCTCGCCGTGGCGGCGCTGCTGGCCCGGCATGGGGCGTCGGTGGCGCTGAACGGCCATGGCGATGCCGCGGCGCTGGAACGGCTGACCGACGAGCTGGCGACGCGCCACGGCACGGCGTGTCTGGCGCTCCCCGCCGACGTGGCCGACCCGGCCGCCGTCACCGGAATGTTCAAGGCGGTGCAGCGCCGCTTCGGCCGCCTCGACATCCTGGTCAACAACGCCGGCGTCCTGGGCGACGGGGTGCTGGGCATGCTGGGGGCGGATGCGGTGGACCGGGTGCTGGCCGTCAACGTCGCCGGCCCGCTGCACGCCACGCAAATGGCCGCGCGGATGATGCGCAAGGACGGCGGCGCCATCGTCAACGTCGGCTCCATCGTCGGAACACGCGGCAACGCCGGGCAGGCGCTCTATGCCGCGTCCAAGGCCGCGCTGGTGGGGCTAACGTTGTCGGCGGCGAAGGAGCTGGGGCCGTTCGGCATCCGGGTCAACGCGGTGGCACCGGGCTTCATCGACACCGCCATGACCGGAAGCCTGCCGCCCGAAGCCGCCGCCCGCCACCGGGCGCACATCACCATGAACCGCGACGGCACCCCCGACGACGTGGCGCGCGCCGTGCTGTTCCTGGTGTCCGATCTGGCGAGCTACGTCACCGGGCAGGTGCTGGGCGTCGATGGCGGGATGGTCCTGTGAGGGCGTTCGATCTGTTGCCGGCGGCGGGCCGCGTCGATCCCGACTCTCCGGCGCTGCTGACCGGGGATATGGTGGTCAGCCACGGTGCCCTGCGCGCGGCGGTCGGTGCGGCGGCCGCCGCCCTTGCCGCGCCGCGCAAGGGGCTGGTCCTGATCGGCATGGCGCCCGATCCGGCCCCGGTGACCGCGTGGCTCGGCGCCCTGGCGGCGGGGGAGGCGGCGCTGCTGCTCGACGTGGGGCTGGCCCGGATGCTGCCGGACTTTGCCGCCGCCTGGACGCCGCGCCTTGTCCTGTGGCCGACGGCACTGCCGGTGCCGACGCTGCCCGGAGGCTGGCGCACGGTGCCCTCGCCGATCGCCGGCATGGCCGCCTGGACGCGCCTGGCCGGCGAGGAGACGGAGATCCACCCCGAACTGGCGCTGCTCCTGCCCACCTCGGGAAGCACCGGCGGCGTCAAGCTGGTGCGGCTGTCCTATGCTGCGCTGGCGGCCAACACCACCGCCATCGTCGCCGCCCTCGGCATCCGGACGGAGGACCGGGCGGTCGGGCACCTGCCACTGGGATTCGCCTTCGGCCTGTCGGTACTGGACAGCCAGCTCGCGGCCGGGGGCAGCGTGCTGCTGGCGCGCGACGGGTTCCTGACCTCCGGATTCTGGCAGGCGGTGCGGGCGGCGCGCTGCACCGGTCTGCCCGGTGTACCGTATCACGCGGAGACGCTGCTGCGCCTCGGCATCGACCGGCTGGCGGTGCCCGAGCTGACCACCATCCTCCAGGCCGGCGGGCGCTGTGCGCCCGAGGTGCTGCTGCGCCTGCACGCGGCCATGGCGCCGCGCGGCGGCCGGGTCCACGCCATGTACGGCCAGACCGAGGCGGGACCGCGCATGGCGGTGCTGCCGCCGGCGGAGCTGCCGCGGCGGCCGGGCGCGGTGGGGCCGGCGCTGCCCGGCGGGCGCTTCACCATCGTGGGAGAGGACGGCGAGCCGCTGCCGCCGGGTGCCGTGGGGGAGATCATCCATCATGGCCCCGGCGTGATGATGGGATATGCCGACCGCCGCTGCGATCTGGCGCGCGGCGACGGGCTGAAGGGACGGTTGGCGACGGGGGACCTCGGCCGGCTCGACGCTGATGGCTATTTGAGCGTGACCGGGCGGTTGAAACGCATCGCCAAGATCTGCGGGCTGCGCCTGTCGCTCGACGATGTCGAGGCGCTGGCGGCCCCGCTCGCGCCGGTGGCGGCGGTGGAGCACGGCGGCCGGCTGCTGGTGGCCGTGTCCGGAACACCGGCCGAAGCGGTGCGCGTGCGCGCCCACCTGCTGGAGCGGCTGGAGCTGCCGCGCACCGCCCTGGCCTGCGTGGCGCGGGAGGGTCCGCCGCCGCAGCTGCCCAGCGGCAAGACGGACTATGCACGACTGGTCAGGGAGTTGGGCTGATGGAGGAGAGCGTCGTCGTCGTCGGCGCAGGCGGCTTCGGCCGCGAGGTGCTGCAATGGCTGCGCGACGCCGCCGCCGCGGGAGCAGGGCAGCGGGTGCGCGGCTTCCTGGACGACACCGCCCCCGACCTGTCGGCCTTCGGCCTGGATGTGCCGGTGCTGGGGCCCGTCGATCCAGGGAGGCTGGGGGCCGGGGACCGTTGCATCCTGGCGATCGGAGACCCCGCCGTCCGGCTGGCGCTCGCGGCCCGGCTGGAGGCGGCGGGGGTGCGTTTCACCACGCTCGTCCATCCCAGCGCGGTGGTGGCGCCTTCGGCGCGCCTCGGTGCGGGGGCGGTCGTCTGCCCCTTCGGCTTCATCGGGCCGGACGCCATGGTGGGGGCGCATGCGCTTCTCAACGTGCGGGCCAGCGTCGGGCACGACGCACGCATCGGCCGGGCGGCGGTACTGTCTCCGCACACCTGCGTCGGCGGGGCGGCCGAGGTCGCGGACGGTGCGATGCTGGGTTCGGCCGCGGTGGTGCTGCCGCGCCAGCGGGTGGGGGAAGGCGCGCGCGTGGCTCCCGGCGCGGTGGTTCACAGCGCTGTGCCGGCCGGTGTTCTGGCGCTCGGCAATCCGGCGTCGTGGCGGCGGAATTAACGGGAGCTTCACCGTACGCATGCGAACGTCGCAACCGGCCGACGGGAGAGAAGCTCTTGGCACTGGAACAAAGGTTGCGGCGCGTCTTCGCCGAAGTGTTCGAGATACCCGAGGACGAGGTCACGGCGGAGCTCGCCTACCGTGGGATCCCGCAATGGGACTCGGTGGCTCACATGGCCCTGGTCGCCGCCATCGACAGCGAGTTCGGCACGCTCCTCGAGACCGACGACGTCCTCGACCTGTCCAGCTTCGCCATGGCGGTCGGCATTCTCAGGGACCGGCATGGGATCGGCGATGGGGAGCGCTGATACGGCCGGCGCACGGATGCTGCCCTGACCGGCCGGCCGGGGCGCAGGCGGGGGCGGGTTACTGGGAGACGCAGCCGGTTCCCTGATCCTCGAACGCTACGGCCAGCGTGGTGATGGCGCCATCGGCCGCCACGGCCAGGAAATGCGGCAGACCTGCGGACTCACCCGGCCACAGGGCGCTGTCCACGGTGGCGGTGCTGAGGGCTGCCCCGGCCGGCAGCCGCACCGCCGGATCGGCCTGGGCATCGACCCGGGCCCGCTCGACGCGCACAACCAAGCCCTGCGGCGCCACCGGCGGAGCCTCCATGCCCGCCTCCAGCAGAACGACGGCGTCGAACGGTCCGCTGTCCGGCGCGGCGCCGACGAACAGGCGTCGGGGATCGCGGATACCCGCCGACGGCGGGCACGGCCGCGACGGCAGCAGGTGGACGCAACCGCCCAGAGTGGACAGCACGTCGGCCAGAGGATCGAATCCGTCGGCGACCACCGCAATGCGCGTACCGGCACCGGCCAATCCCCGCCGAAGCAGCCCCTGCAGCACGCGGACGCGGCTCCACCGCAGGGCTGAGCGCCGTGTCAGGTTGGTGGCCAACGGACCGTCGAAATGCCGGCGGGCCAGTTCGGCGAACTCCTCCTCCTCCCAATCCTCCAGCGTCGCCATACGCCAGGGACCGTCCGGCGGCGGTCCAGCCAGCACCGGCACCCCGATCCGCCCCGCCAGCCGCACCGACCCGCGCGCCGACGCGACCGCCCGGCGGGCTTTTCCCAGCCCCTCCGGCGGCGCGCCGCGGGCAAGACCCGGGTGGTCGAGCAGCGCCAGAAGGGCCTGCGCGTTGCGCGCGGCCTCCATCAGGCGGGCGGGCGGCAGGTCGTCGGCCAGGAGGCGGTCGGCCCAGCCCATCAGCCGCACCGCCTCGCTGACCGGGACGGGTTGCCGCCGCGCCAGCCGCCGCTCCAGCCAGACGGCGACGGCCGGCGCGGCGTAGGGCGCGAACTCTGGCGGCGGTGCCAGCGCATAGCCGTGCCGCAGCCGCGTGGCGAAGGGGATGCGCGCAGCGCCAATCAGGTCGAGGACCAGGGGCTCGAAACGGTTGTGCACGGCGTTGACGGCAATCAGCAGGCGCGGCGCACCGCCGCCGGCCATCGCCCGCCGCTCCGCCTCGGTGACCGTCAGCAGCGCGTCGCGCACGGGCGCCAGCGCCCGCAGGTCGTCGTCGCTCCAGGCACCGGGGCGGGACGAGTGCAGCGCCGGATCATCCTGGCTGCGGCAGCCGAACTCGAACACGACGACATCCGCGCGCTCGACCAGCCGGGGCAGCGCCACCGGCTCGACCCCGGTCGGCCCGACGCAGGTTTCGGGCACCTGCACCGCCCCGGTCCGGCCGAGCGCCCGCCATGCCGCCACGAACGCCCCGAGCATGCGGGGCCGCGCGCCGCACCAGCCGACGACGGTGTCCTCGGCGCGCTCGGCCAGCAGGTCCAGCAGATGTGCCAGCACCTGGTCCACCGGATAGTGGGGTTCGTCGGCGCTGTCCGGGTTGTAGACCGCCTCGACGGGCCGCGGATCGGCGCCGGCAAGGGCGCCCAGCCAGCGCCGCCGCCGGGCGCCGTCTAGGCGGATCTCCTCCAGCTCCGCGCCGGCGAACCCCCAGGTGTCGGCCTGATTGGGCAGGTCCGCGCGCTCGACGTCGCGGTAGAAGCGCTGGTAGTCGTTCTCGCTGCGGTCGTGGCGGTGCAGCCGCGACACCGCGCGGTGGTGCGCGCAATGGAAGGCGTCGATCTCACCCGCCAGCGACCCGACACGGCCCAGCCGCATCAGCAGGCGCAGCGACAGGTTGGAATCGACGGCCCAGCCGTTCAGCATCCGCTCGTCGAAGCCGTGCACGGCGAACAGGTCGTCGCGCCGCGTGAGCTGGAAGTCGCCGTGATTGTCGAACACCGCCGGCCCGGCCCCCCGCACGATCTCCCGCAGCGGCAGCTGGCTGGCCAGATCGGCCAGCTCGGCCATGGCGGCGTCCGGATCGGTGCGATCGAGCCCCTGCCACACCGCCTCGGGGAGTTCGTAGCGCGGCACATGCCAGCAGCCGGGCTCCAGGCCGGCGCACAGCGCCGACAGGCTCCGCGACCGGCCCGGCAGCGGAATCACGTCGGTGTTGGTGCTCAACACCCAGGAATTGGCCGGGTTGGTCCGCCGCAGGCCGGCGTTGCGCGCCAGCGGCTCCGGCACCGGCAGGTGGGTGCGGTGGCGCCAGGGCCCATGGTGGCGCGGGCGGACGCGGACGACGCGCAGGCGGCGGCGCGCCTCGCCGGTCAGGGTGTCGGCGATGGCCTCGGGAAAGGTCGGCAGTTCGTCGGGGGTGTTGTAATCGACGAAGACAATCTCGTCGTCCGGGTCGTCCAGCAGGCGGGCGAAGCCGTTGAGGCTGAGCGCCGCCCGCTTCTGGATTCCGGGGCTGTGGTCGTCGTTGCGGCCGTAGCAGAGAACCGAGATCATGGCACTGCCCCTTCCAGCCAGCCGCGGCGCGCCAGACGCCAGCGCACCCAGGCGGCCCGCGCCGCCCGCGCCGCGCGCCAGGGTGCCGGGCGCGGCAGATGCAGCGCCCGGCATCCCGCCGCCAGCGCCCGCGCCACGTCGTTCACGGGGTCGTCGCCGACGTGCAGCATGGCCGCGGGCGCCACGGCCTCGGCCGCCGCCACCGCGGCGAACAGGTCACCGCGCCGCTTGCTGGCCCCCACCTCGGAACTGACGTGCAGCGGTATGCCGGCCAGATCCGGAGCGGTCCAGGCGATCAGCCGCCCCACCTGCGCCGCCGACAGGTACATGTCGCTGGCGATGACAACGCGACGCCGGGCGCGCAGTTGATACAGCACAGCCAGCAGCGGCCGGTTCGGACGCAAGGCGCGGCGCTCGTGGTCCAACTCGGCCTCGGCCAGGATCGCGGCGGCGTCGGGCGTGAGGGCGCACAGCCGGCAGACCTCCGCCAGAATGTCGGCGTGGCGAACCTCTCCCGCGCCGGTCCGCCGGACCCGGTCGTAGGCCGCCTTGTGAGCCCGCAGCCGGCCCCGGTACAGGGCCTCCGCCCCCGGAGACGCCAGCCCGGCCGCCGTCAGCGCCGCGTGCTGAGCCCGTGCGGCGTCGCCGAAGCGCTGCAGTTCCGGCCGCGTGCCTCGCAGCAGCAGCGTGTCGAACAGGTCGAAGGACACCACCGGGCACCCCGCGTCCAGGATCGCCGCCAGCGTGCGCCGCTGCCCGGCGGGGGTCACCGGAACGCCTCCGCGCCGGGCCACAGAGTGACGTCGCCGGTCGTCGCGGCCAGAGGCTGCGGCCGGGCGACGGTCAGGTGGTCCTGATAGAGCCAGCCACCGAAGTGCCTGACCTCCTCCGCGGTCGGCGCCATGAGCAGCCGGGCCAGCCGGCGGCGGACCTCGGCGCGCCCCGCCGGACGGGCGTTGGCGAGAGCAGCGTCCTGCATCCGCAGCGTCGCTTCCCGCTGCCCGGCCGGGTAGTCCGGCGGCGAAAGCCGCGGCGCGGCGCGGTCATAGCCGGCCAGCGGCCCCAGCGGTGCCCCGAGCAGAAGTTCCAGCACGGCCCGCGCCCGGATCAGCGGCGCCGCGAGCCAGTCTGGCGCGCCGTACTGGACGGCGAAGCCCCTTACCATCGCATCCCGGCCCGCCGCCCACACCGCACCGGGCGACGTGCCCAGGTAGAGCCCCAGCGTACGCACCGGCGTGCCCTTCAGCGCGGTGATGCGGGTCAGGCAGCGCTGGATCGTGCCGCTGTAGCCGACGTCGATCAGGCCCACCATCGTGCCGCGCAGCGCGCCGGCCGCCTCCAGATGCTCCAGAATCGCCCGCCGCGCCGCGCCCGAGGCCGCCGCCACGCGCTCCGCCGCGGCCGGTGTTCCGGCAAGCCAGTCCAGCAGCCGCTCCAGCCCCTCGCCGGCCAGCGGCGCCGATGGGACAAGGCCCGGAACCCTTTCTCCGACAAGGCCGAGTTCGTCCAGCGCTTCCGCCACGGTCGCCGGGCGGCGGCGGGCACGCACCAGCAGGTTGCGCAGCGCCTCGCGATCGCCGGCATCCGCGACCGCGCCCAGCAGGCACAGGGACCGGGACAGCCACACCTCCGGCACGTCCTGGCCGGCACGCCGGGCGACCGCACGCCCTAGCAGGCCGCCATCGCGCATCACGGCGGCCAGGGTGGCGCCGCCGGCCAGGGGCCGCCATTGCCTCCAGGCCCAGTGCGCGAATCCCCCGACCACCGGGCCGAGCACCGACGCGCCGAACGCCGTGTAGACGTCGCCCCCGCCCAGTCGAAGCCTGGCCGGCAGGCCCGGAACCGATGGCATGGGAATCGTAGGACCTGCGATGGCGGTGCGCTCCAGGACGGCGGCGGCGGCGGGGTCCATGCGGACAACCCCAGGGCACAGCAGCTCGTACGGCGCCGCCGGCCGCACCTGCCCGGCGTAGGCCCGCGCGGAGGCGAAGGCCGCCGCGTCCACACCCGCCGCCAGACGCCGCTGGCCGGCCAGGACGCGGCCGACCTGGAGATACGCTTCCGGCGGACAGACCACGGCGCACCTCCTCCCGGCTCCGGCGACATTGGACAATATGGATAAATGCCTGACATTCTGTCATACGGAAAGCGTCCCGGCGACACGAGGCCGCGTCACGTCGGAGGGCCATGGCTGTGCACGGTGCGGACCCGCATTGGGGAGAGACGCTCCTTTTCATCCAGCCGATGGCCGGCGATGCCGGCGTCATCGACCGCACCGGGCGGCATCGGCCGGCGCTGAACGAGTACGCCGCGGTCACGAGCCACGGCCGGTGGGACGGCCACGCCGCCGTCGCGCTCGACGGGTACGGCGACTACGTGTCGGTGCCCGCCTCGGCCGCTCTGCACCTGGGCGGGGGCGCCTTCACCATCGAATGGATGGGCCGGCTGAACACCCTTGTCCGCACCCGCTGCCTGATCGCCCACTGGACGTTCCTGCGCTGGGAGGCCAGCGCCTTTTCCCTGCGGGTCGATCAGGGGGTGCCGACGCTGTGCATCCCGTTCGGCCAGACCATGGTCCGGGTCGCGGCCGAAGTCCCGGTCGAGGCCGGCGTGCCGCTCTACGTCGCGGCCACCGGCGACGGGGCCGGCGGCGTGCGGCTGTGGGTGAACGGCACGCCGGCCGGGGCTGCGACGCTGCCGGGGCCGCTGAACGTCTGCCCGTCGCCGCTCACCATCGGCGTCGAGGCGGAGACGGAGTTCTATCTCGACGGCGAGGTCCACGCGGTGCGCATCACCCGCGGCACGGCGCGCGGCATCGGCCCGCGCACCAATCCGTTTCCCTGCGGGTGAGTCATGCTGTCGATCGTCGTCTACGGCCGGAACGACACCCACGGGTACAACCTGCCGCGCCGCGCCGCGCTCAGCCTGAACTGCCTCGCCGCCGTGCTGGACGATCCGGACGACGAGATCGTCTTCGTCGATTACAACACCCCGGACGAACTGCCGACCTTTCCCGAGGCCATCGCCGACACCCTGACCGACGCGGCGCTGCGGCACCTGCGCGTCCTCCGCGTGCGCCCGCACCACCACGCGGGCGACGGCCGGGCGGTGGCCGAGCCGGTGGCGCGCAACGCCGGCATCCGACGCAGCAACCCCGCCAACCCCTGGGTGCTGTCCACCAACACCGACATGATCCTGCTGCCGCGGGCCGAGGGGGTGCGCAGCCGCGTCTGGCTGGATGGCCTCGAACCCAGGCTTCACCACCTGCCCCGGTTCGAGCTGCCGCAGGGTGTGTGGGAACGTCTGGACCGCGGCCGACCGGCGGAGGCGCTGGAGTTCCTGCACCGCTGGGGCGGCCGGATGGGCCTGCACACCGCGCTCAGGATGCACGACTTCCTGCTCTACGACGCGCCCGGCGACTTCCAGCTTTTCCCCCGCGCCGACATCCACGATCTCTGCGGGTTCGACGAGGAGATGCGGATCGGCTGGCACGTGGATTCCAATCTGGCGAAACGTTTCTCTCTGCTGCGCGGCCCGCCGCGGAGCTGCCTGGACCGCCTGTTCGGCTATCATTGCGAACACACCCGCCTGGCCGACCCGCTGCACGGCCACGACCACGCCGAAGACGACTGGCGCCGGTTCGTGGACGACGTGCGCGAGCCCGTCCTGGCGCGGCAGGCGGACAGCTGGGGCCTTGCCGGCACCGAACTGGAGGAGATCCGTCTTCCCAACGGCATGGCCGAGGGCTTCGCCGGCTTCGTCGCGGCGCTGAATAACGCGCCGCCGGACCTGCGCGAGGACGATTCGCTGTTCCGCTTCGACGCGCGGGCGTACGACCCGCGGACGGTGGCCCCCTTCCTCGCCGACCTGCTGGCCAGCATGGACCGCGGGCTCAGCGTCGGCTACGCCGGGATCGCGCCGGACACGCACGCGCTGTTCCGCCGGCTGTGGAGCGCCCTGGGCTTCACCGGAGCGGTCGCCGTCCACCCGCTGTGCCACAGCCTTCCCGACGCCGGGGCCGGAGATTTTCTCGCATCGTCGCTCTTCGTGGTCGAGGTCGGCGCGCTGCCCGACCCGCAGCAGGACGAAACCGCGCTGGCCGACCTGCACGACGCCGTCCAGACTATCGTCGCAGCCGAAGCCGAACGGGCCGGGCGGGGGCTCGCGCCACGCCGCCTCATCATCCTCAACGGGCACCGCAACCGCTTGTCGTCCTTCCTCGACGCCGCGGTGACGGCCAGCCGCAGCCCATCGGTGACGCGGCTGAAGCACGGCTTCGTCATGGGAGCGGACGGCACGGAAGCGCTCTCGCCCTGGTTCGTGATTCGCCACCTCGGAAGCGCCGGCGCGCGCAGGCAGGGCGTGCCGGTGACCGAGGCGGTCCGACTCCTGACCAACCTGCATGAACTGGCGACGGGCGAAATGGCCGGGGAGCGCGCGGAGACGATCCTGCACGGCGCCGCGTCGCTGGTGGCCCTGTGCCGGACAGGACCGGTGCGCGAACGGTACGGCGCGGCCGTCGCCGACCGCGTGCTGCGCTGGGTCGAGGACAACCGCGCCTCCAGCCGTCTGGCTCCCTGTCTCGCGCTTCCGGTGGTGGACCAGCCCGCCCGCCGCAACGGACAGGCTCCCTGCCGGCTCGCCACCACCGAGGATTGGGAGGACCCCACGTTCATCGCCGTCATCCGGTCGGCCCTCGCCGGCCGTTTCGCGGAGAACCAGTTGAAGCGCTGCCGGATCACCTGGAAGGTCGCGCACACGGTAGCGCAGCTCGATGCCTATGGCCTGCTCACCGCCGGTGCCCGCGTCCTGGTCGTCACCACGGACGGCAACGACCTGCCGGCGGTGCTGTCGCGCCACGTCGGCCAAGTGGATGTGCTGTCGTCGGACGGCGCGTGGGCGCCGGGCGGCGGGATCATCCGCCGCCCGGAGCGGATCCGGGTCGCCGCATCCGCCGACGATCCATCGCTCCGCAGCCCTTACGATGCCGTCTGCCTCACCACCGGCACACCGGAGAGCGTGGACGTACGGCTGCGGTTTGCGGGCGACCACCTCCGGCCGGGCGGGCTTCTGGCGCTGGCCGCCGAGGTGCCGCTGGATGCTCCGCGACCGCAGGATGCCGTAAGGGCGGAGGTGTTGTCCGGCGACGCGTTCCGCAACGACGTCCGCACCCGGTTCGGTCTCCTGCGCCTCGGCTGCGCGCCGCTGGCGATCAGCCGCACCTCGTTGGACATGTGCGTCGCCGAGCCGCAGGGGGCGGACCGGCCGCCGCATTTCGTCGCCCTGCGCGCGGGGCGCCCGGTGACGAGCGGCTGCTGGTTCTTCGAACGGGCCGGCGACAGGCGGGAGAGGGCGTGATGCGGGTGGGAATCGTGCGGACGACGCCCTGGTCGGTGGGCGGAGGATTCCAATACGAGGTGCTCCTGCTGGACGCGCTGGCCGAAGTCGCCCGACGCAGCCCGCACGACCTCGTCTGCCTGACCAACCCGGACCGGCACCTGTACAATCTGGTGGCGACCGGTGCGGTGAGCTACGCCGGGCTGCCCATGGCGACGCTGAGGGAACCGTGGCTGGACCAGCGGCCGCCCGAGGCGTACCTGGACGACCCCGCCACCGCCGGCCCGCAACCGGACTGGTTCACCCCGCACCTGGACCGCAGCCTGGAGCCGCGGCTGCACGCGCTTGGCATCGACTGGGTCTTCCAGCTGTCGCAGAGCCCGTTCGTCTTCTCGACGCACCGGCCGTTCGTGATGCCGATCCACGACCTGCAGCACCGCCTGCAGCCGGAATTCCCGGAGGTCGGCAGCCCGGCGGAAGGCGCCTTCCGCGAATACCTCTACCGCAACGCCTGCCGCTTCGCGACGCTGATCCTGGTGGATTCCGAGCAGGGCAAGGCGGATGTCCTGCGCTTCTACGGCGATCTGATCGACGAGAACCGCATCCGCATCCTGCCGTTCCACCCGCCCACCCGCGCGGTGGAAATGCCGGACGATGCGGAGTTGCGCCGCGTTGCGGCCGCCTACCGCCTGCCGCCGCGGTTCTTCTTCTACCCGGCGCAGTTCTGGCGGCACAAGAACCACCACCTGATCGTTCAGGCGCTGCGGCGAATCGCGGACCGGACCGGAGAGGCCGTTCCGGTCGTGCTGTGCGGCGCCTACACCGACGCCGTGCGCGCCGCCACCTTCATCGAGGTGATGGCGCTGGCCGACGAACTGGGGGTGCGCCGCCAGATCCACTACCTGGGATGGGTCCCCGATCGGGACGTGCCGGCGCTCTACCGCCTGTCCGCCGGCCTGGTCATGCCCACCTTCTTCGGCCCCACCAACATCCCGGCCCTGGAGGCGTGGCGCTACGGGCGCCCCGTCATCACCTCCGACATTCCCGGCCTGCGCGAGCAGACCGGCGACGCCGGCCTGCTGGTGGACCCGCGCTCCCCCGACCAGCTTGCCGACGCCATGCTGCGCCTGTGGCGCGACGACGCCCTCGCCACCGTCCTGGCCGAGCGCGGGCAGGCACGGCTGGCCGCCTACCGGTGGGAGGACTTCGTGGCCCGCGTGGCGGGCATCGTGGACGAGGCGAGCGCCCGCTTGCGTGAAGGGCTGAGCCCACGCTACTCTTCCAACGATTACGAACGGTTCAGTCTGACCTATTCCGCTCCTACGGAGGCCCAAGGGTCATGATCGAGCGGATCGAGTGCGCGGGAGACCTGCTGGCGCTCATCGTGCGCAGCGGTTTCCGGGAACCGGGGGTGCATTTCTTCACGCCGGGCCACCTGTCGCAGCAGCTTGCCTACATGCGCCATCCCGCGGGGCACGCGATCGCGGCGCACGTCCACAACCCCGTCGCGCGCGCCGTCCTGCACACCCAGGAGGTGCTGCTGCTGCGCCGCGGCCGGTTGCGGGTGGACTTCTACACGAAGGCCGGCGCCTATCTCGAAAGCCGCGTTCTGGAGGCCGGCGACGTGATCCTGCTGGCGTCGGGCGGACACGGCTTCGAGGCGCTGGACGAGATCGAGATGATCGAGGTGAAGCAGGGTCCCTACACCGGCGGGGCGGACAAGAGCCTTATCGGCGGCGCGGGACCCACGGCATGATCCCCGTCTGCGAACCGCTGCTCGACGACCATGCGCTCGCCAACGTCGCCGAGGCGGTGCGGTCGGGCTGGATCTCTTCCGAAGGCCGCTTCATCACCGAGTTCGAGCGCCGCTGGGCCGAGTACTGCGGGGTCGGGCATGGCGTGGCGGTGTGCAACGGCACCGCGGCGCTGGCCGTCGCCCTGCAAGCGCTGCGGCTGGAGCCCGGTTCCGAGGTCATCCTGCCCAGCCTGACCATCATCTCCTGCGTGCTGGCCGTGCTCGACGCCGGATGCGTGCCGGTGCTGGTCGACTGCGAACCGGACACCTGGTGCCTGGACGTGGCGCAGGTGGCGGCGCGGATCACGCCGCACACCCGCGCGGTGATGCCGGTGCACCTGCTCGGCCACCCGGCGGACATGGCGCCGCTCAGGGAACTTGCGGACCAGCATGGCCTCGCCATCGTCGAGGACGCGGCGGAGGCGCACGGTGCGGAATACCGCGGCCGTCGCGTCGGCGGCCTGGGAACGCTGGGCTGCTTCAGCTTCTACGCCAACAAGATCGTCACCACCGGCGAGGGCGGCATGGTGGTGACCGACGACGCCGATCTGGCTGAACGGATGCGGGGGCTGCGCAACCTGTGCTTCCGCCGCGACCGGCGGTTCCTGCACACCGAACTGGGCCGCAACCACCGCATGACCAACATGCAGGCGGCCGTCGGCGTGGCCCAGATCGACCGGATCGCCGACCATCTGGCGCGCAAGCGCCGCATGGCCGACCACTATACCGAGCGGCTCGGTGGGGTGGCCGGCCTTGCGCTGCCCGTCGAGCGGCCGGGCGTGCGCAACGTGCACTGGATGTACGGGGTGGTGCTGGACGACGCGGTGTCCTTCGACGCGGCCGAGTTCGCGCAGCGCCTGCACGCGCGCGGCGTGGACAGCCGCCCCTTCTTCCTCGGCATGCATGAGCAGCCGGCCTTGCGCGAGCGCGGACTGTTCGCCGGCGAACGCCATCCCGTCACCGAGCGGCTGGCCCGCCGCGGGCTCTACCTGCCCTCGGGCCTCACGCTCACCGAATCCCAGATCGACGCCGTCTGCGCCGCCGTGCAAGAGGCGCTGCGATGACCGACCCGTTCGGCGACGACTACGCCGCCGCCTACGACGCGCTCTACCGCGACAAGGACTACGAGGCGGAGTGCGACCTGATCGAGCGCCTGCTCGATGCACACGGCGCCGGCGGACCGCGGCGCCTGCTCGACCTCGGCTGCGGCACCGGCAACCACGCGATCCCCCTGGCGCGGCGCGGCCACGCGGTGGTGGGGGTGGACCGCTCCGCGCCCATGCTGGCGCAGGCGCGGGCCAAGGGCGCGCACACCCCTTCGCCACCGGAGTTTCACCTCGGCGACCTCCGGGACATCGATCTCGGGCGCCGGTTCGACGCGGTGGTGATGATGTTCGCGGTGCTGGGGTACCAGCATGGGAACGTCGACCTGCTGGCGGCGCTCGGCATGGTGCGCCGGCACCTGGAACCGGGCGGCCTGTTCGTCTTCGACGTCTGGAACGGCTTGGCGGTGCTGAACGACCGGCCGGGCCAACGCGTCCGCACCGTCCCCACCGCCGGGGGGCGCATCGTCCGCACCACCGACAGCCGGCTGGACGTGGTGCGCCAGCTCTGCCACGTCCGCTTCGGGCTGATGCGCATTGAGGGCGACCGCATCGCCTCCGAAGGCGAGGAGGTCCACACCATGCGCTTCTTCTTCCCGCAGGAACTCGATCTGGCGCTCGGCGCGGCGGGGCTGCGGTTGCTCGATCTGCGCCGCTTTCCCGACGGCGAGGCGCCGGCCGACGAGCAGGCCTGGACCGTCGTGGGCGTCGCGCGGGCGGACCCATGACGCGCGACCTGATCAGCCTGTCGGCGTTCCCGAAGTCGGGCGTCACGTACCTCAACTTCCTGCTGTTCCATTGCCTCTTCGGCGAGGACGCGGACGTCCACGACCTGGAGAAGCGCTACGCCATCGACATCCACGCCCATCCGGACGCGCCCTTCGCCGTGCCGGGAGCGCCGCGCCTCGTCAAGTCGCACTTCCCCTACGACCCCAGCCTGCCAACCGTGGCGCGCACGGCCAGGGCGGTCTACCTGATCCGCGACCCCATCGACGTGATGATGTCCGCCTGGGACTACGCCAACTTCGTGCGCCCCGACGGGGCGCCGCCAGGCGACCCGGACGCCAACCCGGCGTTCCGGCCCTTCGTCCGGGCGTGGCTGGAGACGGGCGGTGGCGGCTTCGACGTCGCCGGCACCTGGGTGGGGCATGTCCGCTCCTGGCTTGACCAGGACGCGGTGCCGGTCCATCGGGTCGGCTACCGCGCCCTGGTCGATCACCCGCGGCGCGAACTTGCCGCCATCCTCGCCTTCCTCGGCCTGGACGTTCCGGCCGAGCGGCAGGCGAGGGCGGTCGAGCGCAGTTCGATGGCGGTCATGGCCGCGCTGGAAGCCCATGAGGCGCAGACCGGCCGCGACGGCGTGTTCTTTCACCCGGAACTGGCCCCCGGCTACGGGCGCGGCCGCCGCTTCGTCAACCGGGGCTATCGGGACTGCTACCGCACCGTGCTCACCGATGCGGAACGGGCCGAGGCCGACCGCGCCTTCGGCCCCGTGCTGCGGGCCCATTTCCCGCAAGACGGATGACGCCATGGCGACGATCACCGAAACCTACCCAACCCACCAGGACGCCATGGCCGCCTGCGGCGCCGGCTACCACGCCGACGACATCGCCGCGGTCATCGCGCTCCGCACCAAGGCCATCGCGCAGGGCCTGCCCGGCCTGTACGTGCACCCGGACTACTGGGCGATGCTGGCGATGGCGGTGGGCATGGCCCGCCAACCGGCGACGCCGGTGCGCGTCCTGGATTTCGGCGGCGGTTGCGGGCTGCATTACCACTGCATCAAGGCGCTGGTCCCCGGCGTGGCGCTGCGCTGGTCCGTGGTGGAAACGCCGACCATGGCGGCGCGGGCGGCGGCCACCTTCCAGGAGGACGGCCTCACCTTCGTCACGTCGATCGAAGACGGCGTGCGGACCCTCGGCGGCTGCGACATCGTCCATGCGTCCGGGTCGCTGCCGTACGTCGCCGACCCGGAGGAGACACTGCGGCACCTCCTCGCCCCAGCGTCGCCGTTCTTCATCCTGGCGCGCTTTCCCGTCTATGGCGGAAGCCGGTGCGTCGGCGTGCAGACCTCCCTGCTCAGCCAGAACGGCCCCGGGCCGATGCCCCCCGGCATTCCCGACCGGGAGGTGCGCTATCCCGTCACCTTCCTGCCCGAAGCGGACGTCATGCCGGCCATCGCGTCACGGTACGGCCGGAGGGAAGAGGTGCCGACGACGACCTGGTACGCGGTGAAGGGGACGCAGGTCAAAGGATCGACGTTTCTGTTCTACGGCCAGAGCAACCGATGAGGACGCTGACGGCCCCGCGCCTACGGGAGTATGAAGTTCCAATGAAGACTTGGCCGAACGCGCCTCCATGACGACCACGCCCCGTGACACCGCCGTCGCACATCCGGCGGTCGCACCGCGATCGGAGGGAATGAAGCCGGCACCCGCGGCGGCGGTCGATGGAATCGCAGCCCTCAGCGGCGCGCTGGCTCTGTTCAAGGCGCAGCGCCACGATGACGCCCTGCGGGCGGCCCGGTCCGCCGCAGCGTTGGGTGCCCCGCCGCAGCACTGCGGCAAGCTTCTCAACAACATCGCGTCGGCGCTTGCGCAGGTCGGACGGCTGGGTCAGGCCGAGGCCGCCTTGCGGGATGCCGTCGCCCTCGCTCCCCGGACAGCCGACATTCAGGCCAACCACGCGAACGTCCTGTTCAACCTGTCCCGGATCGACGAGGCGTTCGCCGCCGCCCAGGCCGCCGTGGCCCTCGGCGCCGAACCGCAACAGTGCGCCAGTCTTCTCAACAACATCGCCCTGGCGCTGGCCGTGGATGGACGGCTGGAGGCGGCCGAAGCGGCCGTCCGCACCGCCGTGGGGCTTGTCCCACAGAGCGCGGATATCCTGTCCAACCACGCGAAGATCCTGTTCGACCTGGGCCGCTGCGATGAGGCGTTCGCGGCGGCGCAAACCGCGGCGAAGGCAGGGGCCGAGCCGCAGGAGTGCGCCAGTCTTCTCAACAACATCGCTCTGGCGCTGGCCGCGGATGGGCGGCTGGAGGCGGCCGAAGTGGCGGTCCGCGCCGCCGTGGGGCTTGCCCCGCAGACCGTGGATATCCGGTTCAACCACGCGAAAATCCTGTTCGACCTGGGCCGCTGCGACGAGGCCGTCGCGGCGGCGCGAGCCGCTGCGACGATGGGGGCCGAGCCGCGGGAATGCGCCAATCTGCTCAACAACGTCGGCGTCAGGCTCAACTTGGCCGGGCGACTGCTGGAGGCCGAGGCGATATTCCGGGAAGCCATCAGCCTCGTCCCCGAAGCGGCGCACATCCATTCCAACCTGCTGTTCACGCTGTGCTACCTGCCGGGCGTGGAGCCGCCGCGGCTGCTGGAAGAGCACCGCGCCTTCGGCGCCCGCTTCTCGCATCCGTTCGATCCGCTGGATTTCCCCAACGATCCCGACCCGACGCGCCGCATCCGGCTCGGCTACGTCTCGCCGGACTTCCGGGAGCATGTGGTGGCGGGCATGATGGGAGGGGTCATCGCCCACCACGACCGCCGCAGGTTCGAGGTGTTCTGCTATGCCGAGGTCCGCCGTCCCGACCACGTGACGGAGGCGTTGCGGGCCGTCGCCGATCATTGGCGCTCGACGGTGGGGCTGTCGGACCAGGAGGTCGCCGCCATGATCCGCGCCGACGGCATCGATGTGCTGGTGGACCTGGCCGGGCATACGGCGAACAACCGGCTGCCGGTGTTCGGGCTGAAGCCGGCGCCGGTGCAGGCGTCCTGGCTGGGCTATCCCAACACGACGGGGATGCCGGCGATCGACTATCTGCTGGTGTCCCTTCCGCCGGATCGCGCGGTCGAGACCCCGATTCCGGGACCCAGGCCGCTGTACACCCCTCCCGAGATGCTCCCCCTCCCGCCGCCTCCGTGTCTGGCCCGGGGATACGTCACGTTCGGGTGCTTCAACAACGCGTCCAAGCTGAACGACGACGTGATAGCGGTCTGGGCCGACATCCTCAAAGCCGTGCCGACCAGCCGCCTTGTTCTCAAGGCCCTCGGCTTCGCCGAGCCGCATGGGGACAACTGGGTCGTGCAGGCCTTTGCCGCCCATGGCGTGGCCCCGCACCGCATCGAACTGCGCGGGCGTTCCTCCTACCGCCAGTACATGCTGGAGACCGCGGACATCGACCTGTCCCTTGACCCGTTTCCGTATGGCGGTGCCAACACGACCTTCGACATGCTCCACATGGGCGTTCCGGTGGTCGGGCTGAAGGCGCCGGACCCCCGCTCGTCCATATCGTGGCTTCTGTACTGGGTGGGCCTGCGCGAACTGGTCGCCGAAAGCCGCGAGGAGTACGCGCGTTTGGCCATCGAACTAGCCAACGATGCCGACCGGCTGCGCGGGCTGCGGCGGGCCTTGAGAAGCCGTCTGGCGCGCGCGGGCTTCGGCGATGCCCGTCGGCTGACCGCGGAACTGGAAGACATCTGGCGCGGGGCCTGGGAACGCTGGACCGCAGCCAAGCGGCTCGAAGCGTCCGTTATGCCTTCTTCCTGAAGGCGTTGTCGTTGTCCGTGTAGCCGATGGAGCAGGTGGCGCAGCCGGGAAGTTCGGATCGCCTGCCCTGGCCCATCTTCTCCATGAACGCCAGCCGTTCCGGCCCGCGCCAGAGCTGCTCCAGGGTGCTGGTCGTGAGGTCGGCGTAGGCGGTGGATTCCTGCAGGTCCATGCAGCACTTGATGAGCTTGCCCGAGGTGGAGACCGCGGCCACGTTGGTCACGAACTGACAGTACCCCGGCTTCGGCATGGCGCCGCCGTCTCCTTCGACGGTGAAGGAGTCGTTCCATTTCACCGGGGT
This sequence comes from Azospirillum sp., assembly GCF_050789165.1. Classification (NCBI taxonomy): domain Bacteria; kingdom Pseudomonadati; phylum Pseudomonadota; class Alphaproteobacteria; order Rhodospirillales; family Azospirillaceae; genus Azospirillum; species Azospirillum sp. Next base: position 39,748 of record NZ_JBOZRT010000021.1, on the reverse strand, counting down.
CCAACGGCGAACCCGGTCCACCCGGTCGAAGACCGCCTGCATGGCCGGATCGATGCGGACGGCACCGCACAGGGCGTCGGTCCCGTTGTTGATCTCGATCACCACCCTGTTGCCGCAGGCGTGGTTCGCATCGACCAGCGCATGGATGTGGGCCAGCAGCGTTTCGTACCTGGCACCCGGGCGCATCCGCTCCGCCGACTCCTTGTCGCGGCCGTCCAGGCTGCAGATGATCTGATGCACGACCCCGCTGTCCAGGACGACCTCGATCTTGTCGGGCGTGAACAGCATCATGTTGTCGTTGAGCAGGACCCAAGGCCGGAAGTTGGGATGATCCTCCATGGCTTGGCGCGTGATGTCTATGAACTCCCGCCAGCGCTTGTTCATGAAGAAGTCGCCACTGATCGGCCATTCCATGGTCTGGATGTCGTAGGCCGTGTTGCCGGCAATTTCCGTGATCAGCTTCCGGTAGATCGCCGGATCGAGATAGTGGGGGCGGCCGTTCTCCCGGTTGAGGAAGCAGTAGACGCAGCCGAGATTGCACACGGACGAGAACTCAATCGAGAGAATCTCTATTTCCTTCAGATCCGCTTGGCCTTGCCGCAGCCTCGTCGTCTGCCGCAACGCACGCCTCCGCATCACCCTTTCCCTTACGGCACAGGAAAGAGCGTACGGCCAGCCGGATCCCCGGCGCGCCGGTGTGATCCCGCGAAACGACAGCGTGCGTCGGCCACGTATGCCCATATCCTCGCCCATGGTGGTCCTTGGGCCCTCCTTCGTTTCAACGATCAGACCCGGAGCCAAGCCCTTCCTGCTTTCCGGCCCTGTCCCAGGAGCCCCTTCCCTGCATGTGCGCAAGCCAGCGGTCGCTGTAGAGGGGCATGCCGGGCTCAAGCCGCAGGGTTTCGCCACTGGAGACATCGACCACCGGCAGTCCCTTCATGAGGGCCAGACGGTCGAGGCCGGCGGCGAACGACAACCGCCCCTGGGCGTCGCGGCTTTCCCGGTAGCGCGAGGGAAGCGGTGCGCGGTTCGTCGGCGCGTCCGCGAAGCAGCGCCCGGCCAGATCCTCCCGCACCAGGAAGGCGTTGTTGCCGGCCCGGTTGCTCCCCAGAAGCACGTAGCCGCGGCGCTTGGCCCAATGGACGATGGCGGCGACGGAAGTGCCCCAGTAAAGATAGGAATGGTGGGCGTTCTCCCGGACGAACGCCTCGTCGTAGGGGACGCTGATGGGCAGGGCGTCGCCGAACACGGCATTGTATTCGCAAATGACGATCCATGGCTCGACGGAATGGATCGTGTCCAAGATCCAGTAATCGTTACCGTCGAGGTCGATGCTCAGGATGCCAATCTCGCCAGGGAACTGATTTTCCCGAATGATGCCGTCGATGTTGTCGCGGGTGATGAAGGCCGCGACGGCGCTGAGGTCATGCCGCCAGTGCAGGGGATGGGCGCGCACGGCCGCCATGTTGGCGGCGCTGCCGTCCATGATCAGGCCGCGCCAGTTGCGGTGCTGGAGCAGGAAGCGGCAGTTGGACTCCCTGAAGTCCTGCACGCCCAACTCGATGAAACGCTGCGGAATGCCCGGCAATCGGGAAACCAGCCATTCGATGATTCCGTCCTCGCCCCACTGCGAGAACACCTTGAATTCGACGTCGGGCAAGCCGGCCGGCTGGCGAATGGCGGCGAGCTGACGCGCGGCGATCGCCCCCTGCAGGAACAGGATGTCCTCCATGCGCACCCCTCTCGGTGGGCTCGGCCGGCGCCGAATTCGGAACCACGTCGCGTTCGAAAGCAGCAGGATTTCCCGGCGCCTCTGCCTGCCATCCCTTGTTCCTGTCCAAGGCGAAAAAGCCGGCGACACGAGCCACCGTACCATTGCCGATGGTTCGCGGAAAGGCGGCAAGCGGCGGTGGCGAGCGAGCGGGCTCCGTCAGGCCTCTCGCCAACTTGATCGAAGCGAAGACCACCGGGCGGAGGCTGGAAGGAGGACTGGCCGGCATTCGCCGGCGCCGCCCTCACCCCATCCCCTCTCCCATCCGGGGAGAGGGGGGCACAGTGAAACGGAATTCGCCTTAGCGCTCGATCTCCTTGTTCCAGCGCTGGTTCCACTCCGGCCGCTTCTCGTTGATGGCGTCCCAGTCCACCGTCACCGCGGTCTTCATGTAGCCCTGGAACTTCTCCATCACCTCGGCGCTCTCGGGCGGTGCCTTCGCCTTGGTGTTGGAGGGGATCTGCGCGCCGTACTTCAGCGCGGCCTCCTGCGCCTGGGTGCCCAGCAGGAAGGCCGCCAGTTGCTGCGCCGGCTCCGGGTCGGGGGTGTTGGCGACGACGCACTGCGCCACCATCAGGATCACCGAGCCCTCCTTGGGCTGCGCGTACTCGACCGGCACGCCCTTTTCCTTCTGCGCGCCGACGGCGGTCGGGGTCAGCGGGAACACCGCCGCCTCGCCGGTCTGCACCATCTCCGAGATCTTGGCGGAGCTGGGGATGTACTCCAGCACGTTGGGGCCGATGCTGCCCCTCCAGTTCTTGAACCCGGGCTCGACGTTGGCCTCGCTGCCGCCCTGGATGCGGTTGTACATCAGAAAGGCGTGCAGGCCGAAGGTGCTGCTGGCGGCGGACTGCACCACCACCTTGCCCTTGTACTTGGGATCGGCGAGGTCCATCCACGAAGACGGCGGCGCCCAGCCCTTCTCGTCGAACATCTTCTTGTTGTAGGCCAGACCCGTCATGCCCATGTTGACGCCGACCGCCATGTCGCCCTTCAGGCGCGACGAGGGATAGACCTCGTCCAGCACCGGCGACAGCGCCGTCTTCTGACACAGCCCCATGCCGATGGCGCGGTACATCAGCCCGTCGTCGAGGAAGACGACGTGCATCTGCGGCTTGTCCTTCTGCGCCTGCAGCTTGGCCAGGATGTCCGACGAGGTGCCGGGCACCACCACCACCTTGTGGCCGGTCGCCTTCTCGAAGGCGGGGAAGACGTGCTCGGTGTAGGTCTTCTCCATGGTGCCGCCGTTCATGCCGATGTACAGCGTCTTGCCCTGGGCAAGGGCCGGGCCGGCGGTGCCGATGGCGAGCGCCGCCAAAGCGCAGGCGGTGACGGTGGGACGGGTCATGCTGCTGCTCCTCCTCTGTCTTCTTGTTGCAGGAAACGGTCGATGCGGAAGGCGTCCAGGGGGGCCGACGAGCGGCCGTCGCGCACCAGCTCAGCCAGCGCCTCGCCGACCGCCGGGCCGATCTGGAAGCCGGCGCCCGAGAAGCCGAAGGCGTGGAACAGGCCCGACGTGGTGGCGCTGGGGCCGATGACGGGATTGCGGTCGGGGGTGTAGCCCTCGACGCCGCTCCAGCAGCGGATGACGTGCGCGCCGCCCAGCGGCGGGAACAGCTCGGCGGCGTCGGCCATCAGCGTCACCACGGCGTCGCGCTGCGGCCGGGCGCGGTCGGCGTCGAGCGCAAAGCCCCGGCCGCCGCCGACCACCACGTTGCCGCGCGCCACCTGCCGGCCGTAGACGCCGCCGCCCTCCACCCCGATGTTGACGTCGAGGAAAGCCGGCAGCGGCTCGGTCACCGCCATGCAGGGGTGCCCGGACTCCAGCGGCACCGGCTCGCCAAACGCCGCGGCGAGGCGGCCGGACCACGCGCCGGAGACGTTCAGCACATAGCGCGCCCGCACCTCCAGCCGGTCGCCGCTGCGCAGCACGAAGCGCGCGCCGTCGCGGTCCACCGAATCCACCGGCGTCTGCTCGCGCACCACGGCGCCGAGCGCCGCGGCGGCGCGGGCGAAGGCAGGGGAGACGAGGCGCGGGTTGGCGTGCCCGTCCTCCGGACACAGCGACCCGCCGAGCGCGCGCGCGCCCAGGGCCGGCCAGCGCTCGCGAAAAGCCCGTCCGGCGATGATCTCCAGCCCCAGCCCGAAGCCCTCGGCGCGGTCGCGGTAGGCGATCAGCGACTCCAGGTCGGCCTCGCTGCGCGCCAGTTTGAGGTGGCCGGAGCGCAGGTACTCGCAGTCGCTGCCGACCAGCTCGGGCAGGCGGCCCCACAGGGTGTGGGCGCGTTGCGCCAGCGGCAGCTGCTCCAGCGGCCGGCCCTGACGGCGCACGCCGCCGAAGTTGACGCCGCTCGCCTTGGAGCCGCACCAGTCGCGCTCCAGCAGCACGACGCCGAAGCGCATGCGGCGCAGGAACAGCGCGGCGGAGCCGCCGACGATGCCGCCGCCCACCACGGCGACGTCAGTGTCGAGATGCTCGATCATTCCGCGGCCTCGTCGTGGCTGACGCCGGCCGCCACCGGCAGCGGCTTCACCGGCGGCTGGCTGCGCAGGCGCCCCACCGCCTCCGGTCCGGTGCCGAGCGCGTGGGCCAGCAGCTCCGCCGCCGCCGCGCCGCACATGCGGCCCTGGCAGCGGCCCATGCCGACGCGGGTCAGCGCCTTCAGGCGGTTTATTTCCCGGGCGCTGCCATCGGTCGCGGCGGCGCGCAGTGTGCCGGCGGTGACCTCCTCGCAGCGGCAGACCAGGGTGTCGTCGGCGATGCCCTCGGCCCAGTCCGCGGGGAACGGGAAGGCGCGCGCCAGGGATTGTCGGAAGCGGGCGACGGCGGCCAGCCGCGCCTCGATCGCGGCTGAGCGGGCCGGATGGGCGGGCAGCCCGGCGTCCTCCAGCAGGGCCAGCGCGGCGCGCTCGCCGGCCAGTTCCGCCGCGTCCGCGCCGGAGATGCCGGCGCCGTCGCCGGCGACGTAGACGCCCGCCACCGAGGTGCGGCCGGCGGCGTCACGGTCCGGCAGCCACGCGCGGTCCATCGCGTCGAAGCGGAAGCGGCAGCCGGCGAGGTCGGCCAGCTGCGTCTCCGAACGCAGGCCGAGTCCGAAAGCGACGGCGTCACACTCGGTGCGTTCCTCCTTGCTTCCGCGCCGCCAGACCAGCGCTGTAACGCGCTCGCCGCCCTCGACGCGGACCGGGCGGACGCCGGTGCGCACCGGCACGCCGCGGGCGCGCAGCCAGCCGACATAGTAGAGGCCCTTCGCAAACGTCGTCGGGTCGCGCAGCAATCCCGGCGCGGCGCGCGCCTGGTCGAGCGTGGTCGATGTGTCGAGCACCGCCGCGACCTCGGCACCGGCCTTGGCGTACTGGTAGGCCACCAGATAGAGCAGCGGCCCGGTGCCGAGGAAAGCGACGCGGCGCCCAACCGTGCAGCCCTGGAACTTCAGCGCCACCTGGGCGCCGCCCAGCGTGAAGACGCCGGGCGTGGTCCAGCCGGGGAAGGGCAGCACGCGGTCGGTGGCGCCGGTGGCGAGGATCAGGCGGCTGTACGGCACCACCGCCGTCCGCCCGTCGCGCAGCACGTCGAGCGCGCCGTCCTCGACGTTCCACACCAGCGACCGCGGGCGGTAGTCGACGTCCGGCAGGATCGTCGCCATGGCGGCGTGCAACGCGCCGGCCTTGCCGGCCTCGAAGCCATACAGCGCGCGCTTCGGCCGGCGGAAGCCCTCGGGCGGCTGGCGGTAGATCTGCCCACCCCAGCGGGCGGCCTCGTCGATCACCAGCGGGCGCAGGCCGGCGGCGACCAGCCGCTCCGCGGCGCGCACGCCGGCCGGACCGGCGCCGACAATAACGGGGCGCAGCGGTTCGGTCACGGTGCGCCCTCCCCGCTCAGCAGGCGCATACCCTCGGCGAGGAAGGTCGAGCAGGCGCGCAGGCGCCCGCCGTCCTCGGTGCGCACCCAGCAGTCCTGGCAGGCGCCCATCACGCAGAAGCCGGCGCGCGGGCCATGCCCGAACTCGGAGACGCGCAGGCGGGCGCCGCTGGTCAGCATGGCGGTCATCACGGTGTCGCCCTCCAGCCCCTCGGCCGGCTGGCCGTCAAGGGTGAAGCGGACGGGGCGCCGGTCCGTCTCGGCAACGCGGTGGAGGAGGGGCGTGGTCACGGGCATCCTCAGTGCTGGCCGACCAGGACGCGGTCGAGGCCGTAGACGCGGTCGAGCAGCAGGACCGCCACCGCGGTCAGCGCCACGACCAGCGCCGACACCGCCGCCATCATCGGGTCGATGGATTCGGTCGCGTACATGTACATCCGCACCGGCAGCGTCACCGTGGACGGCGAGGTGATGAAGATGGACATGGTCAGCTCGTCGAAGCTGTTGATGAAGGCGATCAGCCAGCCGCCGGTGACGCCCGGCAGGATCATCGGCAGGGTGACGCGGCGAAACACGGTGGCGTCGCTGGCGCCCAGGGAATAGGCGGCCTGCTCGACGCTGCGGTCGAAGCCGGAGATGGCGGCGATCAGCAGCCGCATGACGTAGGGGGTGACGATCACCACGTGCGACGCCACCAGCCAGCCGAAGCTGCCCGTCGCCCCGACCAGCGCGAACAGCCGCAGCATCGCGACGCCCAGCACCAGATGCGGGATGATCAGCGGCGACAGGAACAGCGCGTTGAGGAACTCCCGCCCGCGGAATTCGTAGCGGGTGATGGCGATCGCCGCGGGCACCGCCGCCACGACCGACAGCGTCGCCGCCAAGAGCGCCAGCCACAGGCTGTTCCAGAACGACTGCACGAAGTCCGGGTGCGCGAACACCGCCTGGAACCAGCGCAGCGACACCCCGCGCGTCGGCAGCGACAGCGTGTTCTCCGGCGTGAAGGCGACGAGGCAGACGATGGCCAGCGGCGCCAGCATGAACAGCACCACCAGCGTGTGGAAGATCAGCGCGACGGGTCCGTTCCTCGCCATGGCCTCAGCCCATCCGCTTGCGGTAGTGGCCTTCCACGACGCGGTGGTAGGTCAGCATGACGATCAGGTTCGCAGCCAGCAGGATGACCGCCACCGCCGCCCCCAGCGGCCAGTTGAGGTCGCTGAGGTACTGGTCGTAGACGATGGTGGCGACCATCTTCAGCCGCCGCCCTCCCAGCAACCCGGGAATGGCGAAGGCGCTGGCGCTGAGGCCGAAGACGATCAGGCTGCCCGACAGGATGCCCGGCAGGATCTGCGGCGCCACCACGCGCAGCACCGCCGTCGGCCTGGAGGCGCCGAAGGACAGCGCCGCCTGCTCCACCGCCGGGTCGAGCTTCTGCAGCGACGTCCACACCGGGATGATCATGAAGGGCAGCATGACGTGCACCAGCGCCACCACCACCGTGCCCTCGGAATACAGCATCCGCTTCTTGCCGAAGCCGAGCACCGCCAGCAGGTCGTTGACCGGCCCCTCGGGACCCAGCAGCATGCTCCACCCGAAGGCGCGCACCACCACCGAGACCAGCAGCGGCGCCAGCACCACCAGCAGGAAGATCGAGCGCCAGGGCCGCCGCATGCGGCTCAGCACGTAGGCCTCTGGCACGCCGATCACCACGCAGATGCCGGTGGCGAGCGCCGCCACGCGGAAGGTGCGCAGGAAGATCTCCAGATAGTACGGGTCGCCCAGCACCGCGGCGTAGTGCGCCAGCGTGAAGCCGTGCGCGCGGCCCGTCGCGTACTCGAACTCGTTGAGCGACAGCAGCGCGGTGAGGATCAGCGGCGTCAGCACCAGCGCGGCGAACAGCAGCGTCGCCGGCCCGGCCAGCAGGTGCGGCACGGCGCGCGGCCGCGGCCCCGTCGGCGGCTCGGGAGCGGGGGTGGCGGCGACGGCGCTCATTCCAGCTCCTCCAGCGTCGGGGCGGAGGCCGGCAGGCCGCCGCGCAGCAGGCGGACCACCCGCGGCGACCAGTCGACGCCGACCGGCGCGCCCGGCTCCAGCGGCGCCTCGCCATCGTTGGGGGTCACGGCCATCAGCGTGCCGAGCGGCCCGTCCACGTGGTACAGCCACTGGCTGCCCAGGAAGAAGCGGTCGCTGACCAGCCCCGGCACCCTGCCCTGCCCCGGCGCGGTCAGGCGCAGCTTCTCCGGGCGGATGCACAGCACCACGTCCTCGCCGCCGCTCAAGCCCTCGCCGTGCACCGGCACCGGGATGCCGGCCAGCGATACGGTGGCACCACCCTCGGCGGGCATGGACACGGTGCCCGGCAGCAGGTTGGTCTTGCCGACGAAGCGCGAGATGAACTCGGTCTCGGGGTGCTCGTAGATGCGGTAGGGCTGGTCGATCTGGGTGATGCGCCCAGCCTCCATCACCACCACGCGGTCGCTGATCGAGAAGGCCTCGGCCTGGTCGTGGGTGACCATGACGGTGGTGGTGCCGACCTTGCGCTGGATGTCGCGCAGCTCGAACTGCATGGCCTCGCGCAGCTTGGCGTCGAGGTTCGACAGCGGCTCGTCGAGCAACAGCACCGGCGGCCGGATCACGATGGCGCGGGCCAGCGCCACGCGCTGCCGCTGCCCACCCGACAGCTCGCGCGGGTAGCGCTTGGCGTACGGGGTCAGGTGCACCAGCGCCAGCGCCTCTTCGACGCGCCCGGCGCGCTCGGCCTTCGGCACGCGGCGCATCTCCAGCCCGAAGCTGACGTTGTCGGCCACCGTCATGTGCGGGAACAGCGCGTAGCTCTGGAAGACGATGCCGAGGCCGCGGCTGTTCGGCTTGGCGCGGGTGATGTCGCGCCCGTCGAGCAGGATGCTGCCGGCGGTCACCTCGACGAAGCCGGCGATCATCTGCAGCGTCGTCGTCTTGCCGCAGCCCGAAGGGCCGAGCAGCGAGACGAACTCGCCCCGCTTCACCGACAGCGTGAAGTCCCGGACCGCGTCGAGGGACCCGTAGCGCTTCATGACGTTGCGCAGTTCGAGGAAGGACACGGTGACCGCTCCTCACGCAATTTCCAACTCTCCCGTTTCCAAGGGTCCGCCTGGGCACCCGTGCTGGTCAATCTGGTTTTCCGCCAGGAGGAAAGATTCTGCGAAAACTTCCATCATACGGAACATCATGGCATTCTCACGATGATCGGCTTCGAAAGGGAACAATCATGGGGGCGGACGATGCGGGCGCGAAATCGAGCCTGCAACGCGGGCTGGCGATCCTGCGGCTGCTGGCCGAGTGCAGCGAGGCCGGCGCGCGGCTGACCGACATCGCCCGCCAGCTCGGCCTGACGCCGCCGACGGTGCACCGCATCCTCAAGACGCTGGCCGATGAAGGGATGGTCGAAACCGACAAGGCGTCCAAGCGCTACCGCTTGGGGCTAGACCTGTTCGCGCTGGCGGCGCGGGCCGGCAACGCCGGCAACCTGCGCGACGTCTGCCGGCCGATCCTGCTGCGCCTCTCGGCCACGCTGCGCGACACCATCTTCCTGCTGGTGCGCAGCGGCTTCGACGCGGTGTGCCTGGACCGCAGCGAGGGGCCGTTCCCGATCCGCTCCTTCACGGGCGACATCGGCGGGCGGGTGACTCTGGGGGTGGGCCAGGGCAGCCTCGCCATCCTCGCGTACCTGCCGGCGGAGGAGCAGGAGGAGGTGATCCGCTTCAACCTGCCGCGCATGCAGGGCCTGGGCTTCCTCGACGAGGTGTACCTGCGCACCGAGATCGCCCGGGTGCGCGAGGTCGGTTACGCCAGCCGTTCGACCGGCCTGCTGCCGGGCATGTCGGGCGTCGCCGTGCCGATCCTCGACCGCGACGGGCACGCGGTGGCGGCGCTCAGCGTCGGCACCATCAGCGAGCGGCTGAACGATGACCGCCTGCCCGTCGTGGTCGACATCCTGAAGCGCGAGGCGGCGACCGTCGGGCGCCAGATCAACCCGTTCGACCCCGTCCTGCGCCGCCCCGCGTCCGTCCTCGGCGGGGCGTCGAGCTGACCCCTATCGCGGCGCCCGGGCTTGCCAGAGGAGGAACTGCTCAAACAGCTTCTCGGTCTGGTCGGGGGTCACGCCGCGCTCGGTGACGAAGGCTCGGAAGGCATCACGCTTGGTTACGTCGGTCGCTGCGGCGTCGGCCTGCCGCAGCCAGGCCTCGGCCGGTTCGAAGCGGCTCCAGCCGGGGAGCTCGGCGGCGAGGTTGACCTCGGTCCACTTGGGATGCCGCGGCGGCTTCAGGAACTCCGGGAAGCGGTTGAAGAAGGCCTCTACGAAGCGGGCAACCTTGCGGTAGCGCTCGCTGTCGCGGTTCCAGCCGTACACCGCCATCACGGCGCCGACGGCGACCGTGTCCACCGTCTCGCCCGCCTTGATGAGCCCCTCGTAGTCGCCGCTGGTGAGCCGCGACGGCAGATAGGTCTCCAGCAGTTCGCCGGTCAGCGGCACGGGGAGGAAGTGCAGGCCGCCGTCGGCCTTGAGGTCGCGGAACAGGCGGGTCGGCTTGCCGGCGACGTAGGCCATGGCCGAGATCTCGCCCCGGCGCAGCTTTTCCAGCGCCAGGGCCTGGTCGTCGCTTTGCGGCTCCACCCTGACGCCGAGCATCCCGAAGATGAGCGACGCGGTCATGTGGGTGCCGCTGCCCGCTCCGTCGATGTTGACCTTCCGGCCGGCGAGATCCTCGACGCGCGCCACGTCCGGACCGGCCAGGATGTGCAGCTCCTCGTTGTAGAGCTTGGCGATGTACTTGATGCGCGGCATGGCGCCGGCGATGGTCCGGTCGCGCTTCACGTAGGCCAGCACGTCGGATTGCACGATGCCGACGTCGACGCCCTTCAGGAACATGATGTCCTTGATGTTCTGCACCGAGCCCTTGCCGAGCATCGGCACGATCCGCAGATCGTCGCCGCTGTCGAGCACGGCCGCGAGGTCGCTGGCGATGCGCACGTAGGTGCCCTCGACCCCGCCCGACACGATGCCGACGGTGCCGCTGTTGGCGGTGGCGCCGCGCGCGTCCGCCGCCCAAGCCCCGCCGGCCGTGAGCCAGAGGCCGAGCAGCACGGCGCCGAGAATGCCCTTTGTCATGGAGATCCCCCCTGTTTCGCTGTCCCGCCGATCCAGGCCGACAGCTCTTTCAGCCGCCCCTCGGCCTCGCCGCTGCCGTTGGCGACGGCCCGGCGGTACCACGTGACCGCCTGATCGGCATCGGCGGGCAATCCGCGCACCTGCAGACGCTTGTGGACCAGCGGGTCGTAGGTGCTGCCCAGCGCCAGTGCTGCCGCTCCGCTGCCGGCGGAGGCGGCCTTCTCGTAGAAGAGCCGCGCTCCGGCCAGATCGCCCTGCGCGAACAACGCGTCGCCGCGCTTCATGAGCGCCTGCTCGGGAACGGCGTTCGGCTTGGCCACCGGGGACGGGGGCGGAGGCGGGATGGGCGCCGCCACGGCCGGAGTCACCTCCGGCGGCTTCGGGTCCGGAGGCGGAACGCTGCGCAGGGCCAGGGCCTCGGCCTGAACCGACAGGTCCGAGGAAACGGTGGCCGCCTTGGCCGCTTCGTTCGGCGCGAGGACGGGAATCTCCACCTCCCTGGTGTGCCGGGCCACGCGGCCCCCACCATGGTCGGTGACGGCGGTGACGCTCAGGGTGGCGGTCCCGGCGTGCTCGGCGGGAATGGTGATGGACAGTTCGGCCAGGTCGTCGAGCGAGAGCCGCCACGTGCCGTCGCCGAGATCCTGCCCCGGTGAGACCCGCGTGTGCGCCGGCAGGTTGGAGAGCACGACGTAGGTCTCCGGGTCGGGCCGGGACCCCAGCCGCCCCAGCGGCGGACTGACCACGACGATGAGCGGCGTCGGCTGCCCGACCCCGCGGGGGACCGCCGCCACGGCCATGAAGGGCGTAAGCGACCGGTCCTCGTCCTGGGATGCGGGCGCCGCCGCGGGCGGCGCGTCCTCGCGCTGCGCGAGCCACTCCTCCAGCGTCGATGCACGAAGGGGGAAGGCTCCGGCGACGAGCAGGAGCACGGTCGCTGTCGCCAGGGCGGGATCACCGCAGGATCGACACAGGGGGCGCAAGAATACGGAATACATTGCGCGCATGGCGATGCCCTCCCAGCCAAGTCCAGCGAGAGCCCGGAAAGGCGATATGCCGGGTATGGGCGCGTCTCCTGGAAACGCTCCTCAACAATTCACGCTGTCCGCTGAATTTTTCTGGCTTGCCCAGTTTGAATTCTGCAACGGAGGCTTATCTTACCGCCAACGCGGGGGCTTACAATTACACTTAGTGGTTGTCCATCAGCAATTCACGCTGGAGGAGTTACCGCGCCACTTCCGGAGGGAAGCCCCGAAAGGACGTGGCCTACCCTGTTTGCTCGGCACGCGCCGATTCGGCCAAGCGCATCGGCGGCGTTCGGGAGCGGGCCGGTGCACCGCCCCCTGCCCCGCAACGGCCTATTCGCCGTCCGAGCACAGCTTGCCGCCGCTCGCCCAGTCGGTCTTCTTCACGTCGGTGAAGATCACGTCGACGGCGGACGCGCTGCAGCCGAGGATCTCCACGGACGCCTCGGTCAGCGCCTTCGCGTAGGCGCGCTTCTGCTCGACGGTACGGCCTTCGAAGAGCTGCACGTTGATGATCGGCATCGGTGTCTCCATCCCTTGTGTGGTGGTGTCGGCGAGAGGCCCGGATCAGCGCCTGTAGTCGGGGCAGACCCGGTCCAGGTGTCGCAGCAGCGCCGGCCACTCCAGCTCCCCCTCGGGCTCCGGGTCGGCGGTCAGCTGCCGGAATGTCTTCTCGCACACATCGGGCGGCGGAAGCACCAGTTCCGCGCCGGTCGCCTGCGCCGCCAGCTGCATGCGGCACGCCTTGTCGAGCATGTCCATCAGGCAGAACGCCTCGGCGACCGTGCGGCCGGCGACGAGGCTGCCGTGGTTGTGCAGCAACATCGCCCGGCGCTGGCCCAGGTTTTCCACGAGGCGCGCCTTCTCGCCGTCCGTCAGGGCGAGGCCGTCGTACCGGTGATACGCAAGGTCGCGGTAGAACCGCAGGGCATGCTGCGACAGCGGCAGCAGCCCGTCCTTCAGCATCGAGACGGCGACCGCCGCCTCGTTGTGCAGGTGCATGACGCACCGCGCGTCGGCCCGCGCCGCGTGGACGGCGCCGTGGATCGCGAACCCGGTGGCGTTCACCTCGTACGGCGTGTCGCCGACGATGGCGCCGTCGATGGTGATCTTCACGAGGCTGGAGGCGGTCACCTCGTCGAACGTCAGACCGAACGGGTTGATCAGGAAGCGGCCCGGTTCGCCCGGCACGGCGAGCGACACGTGCGTGTAGATGAGGTCGCCCCAGCCGCGCCCGGCGACCAGCCGGTAGCACGCCGCCAAGTCGATGCGCGCATGCCATTCGGCCTCGCTCATGTTCCCGCCCGCGATGCGCCCCGCGGCGTGCACGAAACCCTGAGGTTCGGTCGTCACTGTCTGCTCTCCCACCGCCCTCCTGGATCCGCGCCACTCTCGCACGTCGCGCGCATGCCTACGATTTGCTCCAGAATCGTACTTGTTGCACAAGAAAAAGGCCGCTAGGCTTTCACCCGCGGCCCTGAGTCTAGGGAGGAAACGCCCAAGAAGGGCGATGTCGCCGAAGCGACAACCACAATAGTAATGCTGCGCCGCAAAAAGCCAACCCCCGCCGGGTTGGCTTTTGCATTCTGTGGCGCCGGCGCAACAGATATCCCGACCGGCCGCCCGCACGAGGAGACGGCAGAGGAAGGGAGGCGCGAACTGCGCTAGGAATTGGGGAGCGGAGCTCAAGGCTCCCGCGGTCAGGGGAGGGCCGGACGGAATGATGGACTGGGACAAGCTGCGGGTGTTCCATGCGGTTGCCGATGCGGGCAGCTTCACCCACGCCGGGGACGCGCTCAACCTGAGCCAGTCGGCGGTCAGCCGGCAGATCAGCGCCCTCGAGGAGAGCCTGGGCGTGTCGTTGTTCCATCGCCACGCCCGCGGTCTGGTCCTGACCGAACAGGGCGAGCACCTGCACCAGGCCGTCCGCCACGTCGTCACCAAGCTGGCAGCCACAGAGGCCCTGCTGGCCGAAAGCAAGGACGTGCCGAAGGGGCCCTTGAAGGTGACGGCAACGACGGCGTTCGGCTCGACGTGGCTGACGCCCCGCATCCCGGAGTTCCTGGAGCTCTACCCGGACGTGGAGCTCACCCTGCTGCTCGACGACAGCGAGCTGGATCTCAGCATGCGCGAGGCCGACGTGGCCATCCGGGTGAACACGCCGCGCCAGCCGGACCTGATCCAGCGCCACCTGATGACCATCCACTCGCATCTGTACGCGCACCAGAGCTACGTGAGCCGGCGCGGCGTTCCGCGGACGCGCGCGGAACTGGCCGGTCACGACCTCATCTCGTTCCCGCTCGGCATGCGCGCGCCGTTCGCCAACGTCCAATGGATCCTCGACGCGGTCGAGGGACCTCCCCGCCCCGGCCAGCCGGCGCTTCAGGTCAACAGCGTGTACGCCATCTACCGTGCCGTCGAATGCGGCATGGGGATCGCCGCCCTGCCGGACTTCCTGATGCACGACGCCCGCGATTTCGTCCGGGTGCTGCCGGAGATCGCCGGGCCGAAGATCGAGGCCTATTTCGTCTACGCCGAGGAGTTGCGCCATTCCAAGCGCATCGCGGTGTTCCGGGAATTCCTGCTGCGCAAGGTCGCGGAGAGCCGGTTCTGAGGAGTGGCCTTTAGACGGTTGTGAAGCCCCTCCCCCCTTGCGGGGGAGGGGTTGGGGAGAGGGGGCATGGCGCGCGGTGGCGCGCAGAAGTAACGCTTGCCACCCTCTCCCCAACCCCTCTCCCGTCAAGGGAGAGGGGCTTTGTGTGGCCCCGGTCACTCTCACCGCTGCCGGGCGCGGATCGCCTCCAGGCGGCTGGTCAGGTTGGTCGGCGCCGGCAGCGCCCCGGTCGCCGCCTGCATGGCCGACTTGATGTTCTGGTCGTCCTCCTCCGGCCGCGTCGGCTTCAACAGGCGGGCCTTGGCGTTGGCCACCTCGGCGTCGGCGAGCTCGCGCGACGCGCTGTCCCGCATGGCCTTCAGCGCCATGCCAAGGCCGCTGGTCGCGCCGCTCAGCCCCGCCGCCTGACGCGCCGCCTCGGCGCGTTGCTCGGCGACACTGCGCTGCTGGGCGGCGCGCGCCATGTCGCGCTCGGCGCGCGACAGTTCGCTCCGCGCCGTCTTCAGCTTCTCGCCCGCCGCCTGATAGGTCTGCTCCAGCATCCGCAGGAACTCCTCGGCGTCGGCGGCGTCCTGGGCCTCGCGGTCGACATCCGGCGCCATCTGCTCCAGCAGGCCGATCAGCGTCTCCAGGCTCTTCTCCAGCCCGGCCTTGCGCGCGGGATCGGCCTCCCCGTCGATCTGGCGCTGGAGGTGCTCGGCCGCGGCAAGGCGCTGGCGCGAGAGCTGCGCCACCGCGTCCGCCTCCTTCTTCTCGCGGTCGTAGGCCAGACGCGCCTCGGCGACCTGGTGGCCGAGCCGGTCCAGGTGCTCCTCCATGGTCCGCAGCTCGGCCTCGGTGGCCGATTTCGGGTCCCATTGCACCAGCGCCTCCACGGCGCCGCGGACCGCCTGGTCGGTCTTCACGCCGACGAGATTGCGAATGAAGCTGATCATGGGTGCCTCCCTTCCGATGTCCTGTGTCAGCCGGCCATGGCGCCGGCGTTGAGCAGCGCGATGGCGAGCTGCAACGCGGCCAGGGTGGTGGCCGCCGCGACGTTGCCGTTCTCGATCATCGTCCGCAGGTCGCGGAACAGCAGCACGGCGACGCCGAACGTCACGATCTGCAGGACGAGCGCAACCACCCCCCAGATCACGATGTCGATCAGCGTCAGGCTGGTGACCAGCGTCGCCGCCAACGGGATCGCCAGCGCCACCACGGTGCCGCCCAGCACGATGCCGGCGGCCTGGTTGCCGCTCGCCAGCAGCTCGCGCTCGCGCAGCGGCGTGACCGCCACATAGGCGGCGACGCCGCCGAGGAACAACAGGACCGTGGCGATGAAATGCAGCAGGAGCACCGGCAGGCCGCTGCCCAGTCCGGCGAGGATCAGCGAGGTGTTGCTTTCCAAGGCGAGGCCTCCTCTGCGGCGGTTCACGCGAGCGACAGCGTGGCGGGATTGGCGTCGATGCCGGCGAAGACCTCGACCCAGGCTTGGCCGGCGTCCTCGACCGCGGACACCAGGATGTATTCGGTCTCGGGCGCGGGCGCCGCCGCGCCGGTCGGGGCGGCGTAGAGCATGGCGTGCAGGCGGCGGGACCGGCTGCCGGCGGTGTCGGTGACGGTCTCCTCCAGGTCGCGCGGGGCGACCCGGGTCGAGCCCGGCGCCCATTGCCGCGCGTAGAGCTTGCCGTCCTTGGTCTGGAACTCGGGCCAGCCGATCATGCCCTCGGCCGGGTCGAGCCAGAACGCCCACTCCTCGCTGCCGGCCGGCGTCACCTCGTCGAGCGCGCTGAAATAGCGGCACTCGTCCGGGCGGCCGTCAGCGCCGAGATGCAGTTGGAAGAAGCCTGTGCGGCCGGGCAGGTACAGCCGGTGCAACGTGGTGCTCCCGGCCTGGAGCCGCCCGACCGCCTCCACGCTGGTGGTCCCGCCGGAGCCCTCGCCCGGCGCCGTCGCCTTGATGGCGCCGCCCGCCAGAATGAAGGGGGTGGGGTCGGTGGTCAGTGTCATCCCGACGCGGAACAGCGACGGCGTGTAGCGCTCGCCGGACACGGCGTTGCGCAGGATCCGGCCGGCCATCCCGGCGGGCCCCGGCGTCGGCGCCGCACCCGCCGGAAGCGGCGCGCGCCGCCGCCGCGCCAGCCAGAACAGGACGGCGCCACCGCCGCCGACCAGCAGGACGATGAGGACGAGGCCGGTGCCGATGCCTCCCGTACTGCCCGTTGTCGGCGGGGTGTCGCCGGTGGCCACCTCGCGCGGGGTGTCGGGGGGCAGATAGGACGGGTCGCGCGGCTGGTCCCGCTTCTCCGCCAGCTTGGCGTCGAGGTCGTCGAGCTTGGCGCGCAGCTCGGAGTCCCCCTGCGCCCGGCGCTCCGCCTCCGCCCGCCATTCCGAATAGCCGGGGTCGTCGCGGTGGTTGTGGAAGAAATCAACCGAACCGGCGCGCGTCAGGTTGTCGAGCAGAAACCACAGGAACAACCCGTTCCAGATGCCGAAGCGCGGCGGGGTGTTGTAGGCGTAGCCCGGCGGTGTCCAGCCGCGCCCCGGGGCCCAGCCGCCGCCCCAGTTGCCGCCCCAGCCGCCGCCGTTCCGATAGCCCGCCCACTGGTCGGCCTGACCGTGGCGCCGTGCGCCGGACGGGGGCACGCTGGACGGAGGAACCGGGCGTGTGGTCGCGACAGGCGGCTGCCGGTCGAGCCGGTAGCGCTCCAGCGCCTCGCCGCTCTGCCGGCGCGACAGCTCGCGGTCGGCGGGGCTGGACGGGCTGGGGGACGGACGAAGGGTCGGCGACGGGGACAGCGACGGCCGACGGTAGCCGCCGCTGCCCGCCGCGGGTGCGCGCGGCGCCGACGGCACGCTGAAGGACGGGGTGCGCGAGGGCGCGCTGGGGCGGCTGTAGCCGCCGCTCGACCGGCTCGACGGCGCCCGCGCCTCGGCCGGCGCGGGGTCGGCAAGGACCGCCACCCCGGCGCCGAGCAGGGCAGGAGCCAGCACGCCGGGCTGTACGGCGAGCGACAGGCCCAGCAGGGCCGAAGTCAGCCAGAGACGCATGGCGATCCCGGTTCACTGTTCCGGCCGGCGCGACGCCGTCGGCGGTCCGGCTCGTCGCACTGCTTGAACAGAGCCGTTGGAGCGGTGTTCCGGGAACACCGACGGATTCCCGCCGGCGCTGTCGTTGGAGCCAATGAATCTGTTCCATTATGTCCAACATGATGAGGGCGGAGGACGCGCGCGCGATGGAGCAGACGCAGGGCAAACCGGCGGGCGGGCCGCTCGCTGGGATCAAGGTGGTCGAGCTGGCGCGCACCATGGCCGGTCCGGTGTGCGGGCTGATGCTGGCGGACATGGGCGCCGGCATGATCACGGTGGAGAAGATCCCCGGCGGTGACGACAGCCGCCGCATGGTGCCGCCGAGCATCGAGGGCAAATCCGCCGCCTACATGATGATGAACCGCAACAAGCGCGGCCTCGCCCTGAACCTGAAGACCGATGAGGGCAAGGAGGTGCTGCGCCGCCTGCAGGAGGGCGGCGGGACCGGCGACGGCGAGGATCTGGTCGTGATCTGCTACACCAGCCACAACTTCCGCGAGGGCATGGAGCCCTTCCTGGCCAAGCGCCCGCCCCATTGGCGCGGGGAGTAGGATACCTGGGCAGGCCGATTGTCCACAGCGGGGTGGTGCAATACCAGCCTTGGCGTAGACGTCACTTGGGTGTGGTTCCACGCACACGGCTCGAGCACCGCACCGCCCGCGCTTCGCGCCTTTGCCATCTGGCGAGAAGCGGCCCGCATCGTCCAGAACCGCTCAGGATTGAGAGCGCTCGCGCTGCTCCAGCAGAGCCTCCCTGACAAGCCGCCAGCTCGCCTCGTCGGGGGCGCAGATGAGACCGCCGGTGCGATGGGTCGGGTGGTAGCCGGTGCCGTCGAAGTGGGCGCTGTAGCCGCCGGCCTCGCGGTGCAGCAGCCAGCCCGCCGCATGATCCCAAGGCATCAGCTTGTTGTAGAACAGGATGTCGCAGTGCCCCGCTGCGGCCATGCGGTATTCATGCGCGGCGCACCGCAGCCACGCGTTCATGCCCAGCCGCGCGAGGTTGCCGTTGACGGTCGTGCGCAGGGGCTCCGGCAGGAAGTTCGTCCCGATGATCGCGTGCATCTCACGGAGCGGCACCGCGTCGGCGACTCTCAAGTCAGTCCGCGCGCCTCCCTCGCCCTGGGTCCACGCCCCCTCGCCCCTGAGCGCGTAGGCGGTGTTGCGGCACACCGGATCGTGGATGGCGGCGAGCGCCACCTCCCCCCGCACCGTCGCCGCAACCATGATCCCGAACAGCGGCAGTCCGGAAGCGAAGTTCTTGGTGCCGTCAAGCGGGTCGAGCACGAAGGCGAGGTCGGCCGTACCGATGGCATCGAGCAGGGTGGGATTCGCAGCGGTGGCCTCCTCGCCGACGACGACCGCCCCGGGCCAAGCGGCCTCAAGCGCGGCGGAGATGCTGCGCTCGGCCGCTTCGTCCGCGTCCGTGACGACGTCGAACCGCGACGACTTTTCGCGCACCTGCCCGGCAACCAACTCGCCGAACCGAGGCATGATCTCGATCCGAGCAGCCTGGGACAGGATCTCGCCGATCCGAAGGGCGTCGGACAGTGTGAACTGCATCATGGCTCCCGATCGCCGTGTAGGGTGGTGTCGTTCACGTCACGGACAGACTGTTGTCCGAAACAGGTCCAAGCGTCGAGGCTGGCATAGATTCGATCAGCAAGGTCCTGCTGGCGGAGATGGAGGCAGGCGCCTACCAGATCAACATGTTCGTCATCGCACCGTGCTGGCCCGGCCGGTCTACGGCAGCTGACGCGGACGGCCCGGGGCGCCGTTGGCCGACGGCGCCCCGGGCCTATCTGTTGGGATCTCATGGGTGAAGGAGCGTATTGCGCATGCCTCGTGACGGCACGGAACGCGGAATCGGAGACGGCCCCCTGGCGGCACTCGGCCAGAGCACCGCCAGCGTCGCGTCGACGCTGGCCATCGGCGCGGCGGGCGGCGCGCTGTTCGCCTGGGCCGGCATGCCGGCCGCGTGGCTGGCCGGCGCGATGATCGCGGTGGCGGCGAGCGCCATCGGCACGCGGGTGCCGTTGCTCGTCCCGGCCTGGATGCGCGAGGTGGCGTTCGTGCTGATCGGCATGTCCATCGGCGCCGGGGTGACTCCCGACACCCTGTGGTTGATGCACACCTGGCCGCTCAGTATTGCACTGCTGGCGGTGTCGATCGCCGCGACGGTCGCCGCCAGTTCGGTCTATCTGGAGCGCGTGCACCGGTGGGATCGCGCCACCGCCCGTTTCAGCGCCATCCCCGGCGCCCTGGCCGCCGTCCTGGCGATGGCGGCCCGCGGCGGCGTGGACCTTCCGCGGGTCGCCCTGGCGCAGAGCCTGCGCCTGTTCATCCTGGTGGCTGTCATGCCGCTGATCCTGCGCATGACGACGCCACTCCCGGCACCCGATGCGCCACTGGCGGCGGCCGACGGTGACGGTATTCTGGGCGTGGTCGCGCTGCTGGCCGCCAGCGGCGCCGGCGCGTACCTGTTCCACCGCTTCCGCCTTCCCGGCGACGCCCTGCTCGGCGCCATGCTGGTGAGTTCTGTGCTGCACGGCGCGGATCTCGCGCACGGCCAGCTGCCATCCGGGCTCTTAGTCGCCGGCTTCCTGGTGGCGGGCGCCGTCATTGGCGCCCGCTTCCGGGGGGTGCCGATCGCGACCCTGCGTCGGGCGCTGGGGCCGGCCGTCGGCAGCGTCGCGATCGCCTTGTGCCTGTCCGCCGCCTTCGCCGGGGCGGGCGCGGCATGGCTGGGCGTGCCGTTCGGGCAGCTGTGGATCGCCTATGCCCCCGGCGGGCTGGAGGCCATGACCATCGTCGCCTTCGCGCTCGGCCTGGACGCCGCCTTCATCGGCACGCACCACGTGGTGCGTTTCCTCGGCATCGGCGTGCTGACCCCGGTTTGGCAGCCGCGGATCGGCGGGCTCGACAAGGAGCGTGCGAAGGAGACGGTTACGCGGTCAAAGTGACATGCTCCGGGACTGGGCGATCGGTCGGAGAATCGCCGGAAGCCGGTACGGGGCCGCTCCGCCTGGATCGGACATCGCCGTTCAAACCGAGCCGGTCTCGAGGATGGAGACAAGTTCGGATTCGACGTGGCCCGGCAACGCCAGTCCCCTGAGCTTTTCAACGGTCGCCTCCACCGGATAGCGGTAGGACTTGAGTGCGAACCGGCCGTCCTGCCAGACCGCATAGCTCGCGAGCGGGACACCTGTCCGGGGCTGTCCGAGGCTTCCCGGGTTCAGCACCACCTTGTCGCCGATCCTGCGCAGGAATGGCACGTGGGTGTGGCCGACAAGCAGAACATCGGCCGGGAGCGCATCGAGTTCCGCGGCCCACCCCTCCGCTTCCGTCGCGCACCGTCCGTAGAGCGGGTCCGAGGGCGTCGCATGCGTCAGGTGGAACAGGAGGCCGTCGCGCTCGGCTTGCGCCTGCAGGGGAAGACCGCGGAGGTAGGCCTTCTGCGCGTCGCTCAGGACGGAGGACGTGAATCTCCTGGTCGCCTCCGCTATCGGGCGATAACGCGCGCTCCACCGGGAGTCGTCGTCGTAAGCCACCGCGTTGTCGTGGTTGCCTTGCACGACCAGCGAGGCCTTCGCCATCACCTCCGCGACGACCTCCTTCGGCTGTGGCCCGTAGTTGACGAGATCGCCGAGCACCCAGAGCTCGTCATACTCCTCAGGCAAGGCACGCAAGGCGTCGTGGTTGCCGTGGATGTCGGAGATAATGACCAGCTTCATCATGGCCTCCGGGCACTACACGCGACGCCCAGGGCCAGGGCGACCCGAGTTCGGCCCGCAGGTTGGCGTTCCGGACCTGCTGCAGAGCGACGCCCACCCCCGGCGCCGAACACCAGGAGGCATGAAAATGCGGCCCAAGCGGCTGTCATCGCGTGCTCCTCAGGAAGCTCCTGGACGTTTGGATAGCAGGATTGGCCACCGTGGTCTGGAACGGATGTGATCTACCCCGCCCGGCATCGCCCCGGAGCGACGCCGAACGCGCGGTGTTCGCTCCAACGCTCCCGCACGCCCCCGTCCTCGGTTCGGCCACCAGCCTGCACCGCTATGGGCCGATGCTCGACGACGAGGGGTACCGCGGGCTGGCGGCGGTGCGGCCTCCCTAGGTCTTTTGACGGGCCTCGGTCGGCTGCAATCGACATAGGGACCGGACGCCGAGTTGGCGCGCCGGGGCCCTGGTCTAAATGAGGAAAGAGCCCCGGCCAACCTGCGGAATGCCCATGAACATGAGACGCTTCCTGCTCGGGCTCGTCGCACTGGTCGTCATCGTCGGCGCGGGCACCGTCGCGCTGGCGTGGCGACCCGCCATGGATCCTATCGATCCGGCCGCGGTGTCTCCACCCGACTCGGCGCGCATCGCCGCGGGGGCGCGGCTGGCGCTGATGGGCGACTGCGTGGTCTGCCACACCAGACCCGACGGCAAGCCCTATTCCGGTGGCGCACCGCTTCCCACCCCCTTCGGCACCATATACGCCACCAACATCACGCCGGACCCGGACACCGGCATCGGTCGCTGGTCGGAAGCGGCCTTCCGCCGCGCCATGCGCGAGGGCGTGGACCGCAAGGGCAGCCATCTCTACCCGGCGTTCCCCTACGACCACTTCACCCGCATGACCGACGAGGACATCGGTGCCGTCTACGCCTTCCTGATGAGCCGCGAGCCGGTGCGGCAGGAGACACCGCGCAACCAGCTGCCGTTCCCACTGGGATTCCGGCCGGTGCTGGCGGGGTGGAAGCTGCTGTTCCTCGACACCGGACCGTTCCGGACGGTGGCAGGGCAGAGCGCGGAGTGGAACCGCGGTGCCTATCTGGCCGAAGCCGTGGCGCACTGCGGCGCCTGCCACACCCCGCGCAACCGGCTGGGCGCCGAGCAGCGGGACAAGGCCTACGCCGGCGGCAGCATCGAGGGCTGGCACGCTCCGGCGCTGAACCGGGACGCTACCGCGCCGGTGCCCTGGACCGCCGACCGGGTCTTTGCCTACCTGCGCGGCGTGGACCCGCAGCACGGCGCCGCCGCCGGTCCGATGGCGCCAGTCACCCACAATCTGGCCCGCGCGGATGAGGCCGACGTGAGGGCCATCGCGGCCTACATCGGTTCCATGGCGCCGCCGGGACGCGCTCCATCGGCCGCTGCGGTGCCATCCGCATCCGGTGGGGCCGGGAACGCGATCTACGCCGCGGCGTGTGCGTCCTGCCACCGCGGCGACGGTCCGATCGCCGCACGCGGCGTGCCGCTGGCGCTCAGCAGCGCGGTCACCGGGCCGGATCCGCGCAACCTGATCCACATCGTCCTGGACGGCATCCACCCCGAGGTCGGCGAGGCCGGCGCGATCATGCCCGGGTTCGCCGCCGCCATGACCGACGCCCAGATCGCCGCTCTTGCCACGTACCTGCGTAGCGCGTTCGGCGGCGGCCCGGCCTGGACCGACGTGGAAGGGACCGTGCGCCGCATCCGCCAAGGGAAGGAAACGTCCTGATGGTCACCCTCACCGTCAACGGCAGGACGCACCGAGTCGATGCCGATCCGGCGACGCCGCTGCTCTACGTGTTGCGCGACGACCTGCAACTGAACGGCGCCAAGTTCGGCTGCGGCCTGGGACAGTGCGGGTCCTGCACGGTCCTGGTCGATGGCCGGGCGGTGTTCTCCTGCGTCACCCCCGTCCTGTTGCTGGAGGGGCGTGCGGTCACCACCATCGAGGGGCTCGGCACCGCCGAGAACCCCGGCCCGCTGCAACGCGCCTTCATCGAGGAACAGGCGGCGCAGTGCGGCTACTGCATCGCCGGCATGGTGATGCGCGCGCAGGGGCTGCTGCAGAGCAAGCCCAACCCGACCGACGCGGAGATCCGCGAACACATGAAGACCAATCTCTGCCGTTGCGGAACGCACATGCGGATCCTCAAGGCGGTGCGGCGCGCCGCCGGGTCGGTGCAGACCGCCGAGGCCCCCTCCGGGCGGGAGGAACGGCGATGAGCGCGTCGTCGCAGCACGGGCCTTCGCGCCGCGGCGTGCTGGCCGGCGGCGGCCTGGTGGTTGCCTTCTCCCTGCCCCCGCTCCGCCGCCTGCTCGCCGAGGAGGCGCAGAACGTCGGCAAGGAGCCGAACACCGCGCCGCGGCTGCCGGGCAGCCTGAAGGACTCGCCGATGCTGGATTCCTGGATCCGCATCGACGCCGACGGGACGATCACCGTCTTCACCGGCAAGGTGGAACTGGGGCAGGGAATCAAGACCGCGCTGATCCAGGTGGCGGCGGAGGAGCTGTCGGTCGATCCGCACGCCATCACGCTGATCACCGCCGACACCCAGACCACGCCCAACGAGGCCTACACCGCCGGCAGCCATTCCATGCAGGACAGCGGCACGGCGCTGCTCAACGCCGCCGCGCAGGCTCGCGCCATCCTCACCGATCTGGCGGCCCAGCGCCTGGGACTGCCGGCTGAACAGCTCACCGCACGTGGCGGTGCGATCGCGGCACCGGACGGGCGCAGCGTGCGCTATGGCGAACTGGTGACCGGGCAGGAGTTGCACCGCGCGGCGGCACCCACCTCGCCGCTCAAGGATCCCGGCGCCTACACCGTCATCGGGAAGGCCGTGCCGCGGGTGGACATCCCGGCCAAGGTGACCGGCGGGCCGGCCTATGTGCAGGACCTGCGGCTGCCCGGCATGGTGCACGCCCGCGTCGTCCGCCCGCCGACCCGCGGCGGCCGGCTGCGCGCCGTCGACACGGCGGCGGTCGAGCGGCTGCCCGGCGTGCTGACGGTGGTGCGCGACGGCAGCTATCTCGCGGTGATCGCCGAGAAGGAGTTCCAGGCCGTCACCGCCATGCGAGCGCTGGCCGACGCCGCGCAGTGGGAGCCCGGCCCGACGCTGCCCGACAGGGCGACGCTCTACGCCACCATCGAGGGCTGGCCGGCCGAGCACCGCACCATCCTCGACCGCGGCCCCGCGGCATCGGGCACGGCGAAGACGGTGGAGGCGACATTCCGCCGGCCCTACCAGATGCACGCCTCCATCGGCCCGTCGTGCGCGGTCGGGCTGATGGACGGCGGCAGGCTGACGGTGTGGACGCACACGCAGGGCGTCTACCCGCTGCGCAAGGCGATCGCCGAAATGCTGCGCATGCCGGCTGAAAACGTGCATTGCGTGCATCTGGAGGGGTCCGGCTGCTACGGCCACAATGCCGCCGACGACGCCGGGGCCGACGCTGCGCTCCTGGCGCGCGCCCTCCCCGGCCGGCCGGTCCGCGTGCAATGGATGCGCGAGGACGAGCACGGTTGGGAGCCTTACGGCCCAGCCATGGTCTCAAAGGTGCGGGCATCGCTCGACGCTTCCGGGCGTATCGCCGACTGGCGGTACGAGGTGTGGAGCAATCCGCACAACACCCGCCCGGGTGCCGCCGGCAACCTGATGTCCGCCCGCTATCTGGAGCAGCCGTTCCAACCGCCGCCGCCGAAGCCGCTGCCGCAGCCGGAGGGTGGCGGCGACCGCAACGCCATTCCGCTCTACACGCTGCCGGCTGCCCACGTCGTGCACCATTTCATCCCGGAAGCGCCGCTGCGCACGTCGGCGGCGCGGGCGCTCGGCGCCTATCTGAACATTTTCGCCATCGAGAGCTTCATGGACGAGTTGGCCGCCGCGGCCGGCGCCGACCCGGTGGAGTTCCGCCTGAGCCACCTGGACGACCAGCGCGCCCGTGACGTCGTGACGATGGCGGCGGAACGCTTCGGCTGGGGGCAGGCGGCCGCCCTACCAAAGGGCCGCGGGCGTGGCTTCGGCTTCGCGCGCTACAAGAACCTCGCGGCCTACGCTGCTGTGGCCGCCGAGGTGGAGGTGGAACGCGAGACCGGCCGGGCGCGGCTGGTGCGCGCCGTTGCCGCGGTGGACAGTGGACATGCGGTCAACCCCGACGGCATCCGCAACCAGATCGAGGGCGGCATCCTGCAGTCCATGAGTTGGACGCTGTACGAAGCGGTGGATTTCGGTTCCGAGGGGGTGCGCAGCCACGACTGGAGCACCTACCCGATCCTGCGCTTTCCCGCGGTGCCGGACAGCATCGAGGTGCACATCATCGACCGGCCCGGCCAGCCCTACCTGGGAACGGGAGAGGCGACGCAGGGCCCGACGTCGGCGGCTGTGGCAAACGCCGTCGCGCAGGCGGCCGGCGTGCGTATCCACGACCTGCCGCTGAGCGCGGATCGGGTGAAGGCTGCCATCGGGGTGTGATGTCGGATTCCGATTTCTCAGCCCCTCGGTCCCGCAGCCGGCGTTATGGTTTCTGGAGGAACTCGATCTCGACGAACACGATGTCCGCGCTTCCGTTGTTGATGACGTTGTGGCTCACACCGGCGTTGCGGAAATAGGACCGTCCGGGCTCCAGCGGGAACTGCCGCTCGGTGCCGTCCGGATCCACGATGTGAAAGGCACCGGACGTGACGGGCACGATCACATAGTCGTATGCGTGGACGTGCGCCCCCGTCTCGGCACCCGGAACAAGACGCCATTCGGTCACACGCGTGCGCTCGTTCTCAACGTGCGACACCGAAACAGCCTGCGGACGCGTCGTCATTGCCACTCCCTTGGATTTCCCAGTTCCTGAGCATGCAGGCTAACACACCAAAGAGCGACCATCACATCCTGAGCTTTGCCAAATCGCGCCGCAGGGTGTTCCACCACGCCGACTTTCGATGCCGGCAGTCCGGACCGCATCGGGCTCGGGGCGATGCAGATGGCCGGCGAGTGAATTTCGCAAATAGAGAGTGACGGCGGCAATTTCCGGCGCTGTGCGCGGAATTGCCACAGAAAGCGCGTTCTCCGCCCCGGGGAGCGGCAATATCTTTGGACAACCAACTTATTGAATGCGATACAATTGAACAGCACTTGCGAGTGCTTGCGTGTTCCCGCACCAATATGCTTTGGGAGAATGCTCGAAGAACAAACTATAACATCAGCGTGCGGGGATGTGTTAGCTTGGCTGCAGGGTATTACTCGGACAGCGGAGCGTCGCAGGAACGCGCCGATCAAGGACGGTAAAGGAAGCCGGGATGCAGCAGCCCATGCAGACCTCGATGCAGGACAATGTTGCGGCTCTGCGCGGGGACCATCGCGTCGCCGCGGTGGTCGACATCGTCGAGCGGCTGTCGTTCGCGGGAGATCTCCAGGGCATCATGGAGATCGTGCGCACCTCGGCCCGGCAGCTGACGGGTGCCGACGGCGTCACCTTCGTACTGCGCGAGAACGACCAGTGCTACTACGCGGACGAGAGCGCCATCAGCCCGTTGTGGAAAGGGCAGCGCTTCCCCATGCAGGCCTGCGTTTCGGGCTGGGCGATGCTGAACGGCCGAACCGTGGTCATCCCGGACATCTACAAGGACCCGCGTGTCCCGCACGACGCCTACCGGCTGACCTTCGTGAAGAGCATGGTCATGGTGCCGGTGCGGCCGGAGGATCCCGTTGGGGCCATCGGGGCCTACTGGGCCACCCAGCACGCCGCTTCGGAGGAAGAGCTCGCCATTCTCCAGGCGATCGCCCGCTCGACGGCGCTGGCCCTCACCAATCTCCAGCTGGTCGCCTCATTGCGCGAAGCCGCCCGGCGCGCCGAAGGGCATGCCGCTGAATTGACGCGCGCCAATGCGGCCAAAACGCAGTTTCTCGCCTCGGCCAGTCACGACCTGCGCCAGCCGGTCCAGTCGATCCTGATGCTCACCGAGGCCATCGGCTCGCATATCGCTGAGGGCGGCCAACCGCATTACCTGCAGCTCCAGCAGAGCCTGGGCGTGCTGAAGGGGCTGCTGGACAGCCTCCTCGATGTGTCGAAGATCGACGCTGGGCTGGTGGAACCCAAGGTGAAGGACGTTCCCCTGGCGTCGGTGTTCGATCAGATCGAAGCCACGTTCCGGCAAGGCGCGGAGGCCAACGGATTGGCGTGGTACGTCGTGCCGTCGGCGGCCGTCGTCCGGACCGATCCGCTGCTGCTGCTGCGCATCCTTCACAACCTGGTCGAGAACGCTGTCCGCTACACCGACGAAGGCCGCATCCTGATCGACAACCGCCGCAAGGGCGAGGTGATCCGCATCGAGGTCCAGGACAGCGGCCGGGGCATCCCGGCCGAGGCGCAGGACGAGATCTTCAACGAGTTCTACCAGGTCGGCAATCCGGAGCGCGACCGCAGCTACGGGCTCGGCATGGGCTTGGCGATCGTGAAGAAGCTGGCCGGGCTCCTCAAACACGAGGTCGGCGTCGCATCGCGCGCAGGCGAGGGTTCGACCTTCTGGATTGAGATTCCCGTCGCACCGGGGCAGCACTTGCCGGTTGTGCGTGCGCGGCCGCAGACGCTTGACGGCGCCGGGCGCCTCATCGTGCTCGTCGAGGACGACGTCATCGTGCGCATGGCACTGCAAGCCATGTTCGAAGGATGGGGCTTCAGGGTCATCGCTGTGGAGTCCGGTGAGGAGGCGGTCGAGCAGCTGCGCGCCAGCGGGGAGGCGCCCAGCATCATTCTGGCCGACTACCGGCTGCGCCAGCGGCGTTTGGGGACGGACGCCATCCGCTGCATCGAGGCGTTCCTGGGGCGGCCGGCTCCCGCTCTCGTTCTGACGGGCGAAATCGGCGGTGCCTGCGACAAGGACGCCGCGGCGAGCGGGTACCCCGTGCTTCGCAAGCCGGTCACACCGGATCAGCTTCAGGCCGCGATCCTTCAGAGGATTGCCGAGGTGAGCCTTGGCGGCACGGCCAGCGCTCAACAGGTGAACTGAGGCAGGCGAGCCGCGTCCGGCCGGTTCGGTCATAGCGAGTGTAAGTCTAACCCACCCCAACGTGTCCGTCATGGCCGGGCTTGACCCGGCCTTCCACGACCACGGCTCTCCCGAAGGTTCCGGTGCGTGGATGCCCGGGACAAGCCCGGGCATGACGAGGAAAGGTGTGTCAAGACTATCGTCCGCCGGGATGATAGCCCAGGCCACCTCCGGCTCAGCTGCCCTTGGCGGCTGAGGCCCGCGTCGCGCGCACCTCGCTCTCGACGAGGTTGTAGAGTTGCTGGGCGCCGAAGCTCGGCAGGTGCTTGCCGTTGACCAGGAACGTCGGCGTCTTCTGCGCACCGACCGCCACCGAGTCGCTGCGGTCCTGCTCCAGGACCGCCGTCACCTCCGGCGACATCAGCGCGGCGCGCGCCTTGGCAAGGTCGAGCCCTGCGGTCCCCGCCGCCTCCCACGCCTTGTCGAGGCGCGGCGCACCGTGGCTCGCCCATTGCGGCTGGGCGCGCAGGATGGCCTCCAGCACCGGCTCGAACTTCCGTTGCAGGCGCGCGGTTTCAAGCAGGCGGACCACCTCGTCCGAGCCCTGGTGCAGGGGGGTGTAGCGGATCACCAGTCGGACCTCGCCCGGGAATTGCGCCATGATCTCCTTGACCACGGGATAGAAGGCCCGGCAGGTCTCGCAGGCCGGGTCGAAGAACTCGGCGATGGTGACGGGGGCTGCCTTCGGACCGAAGACCGGCGAATGCGGCCGCACGAGCACGGCGGCGTCGGCCACCTGCGCGCCCGCATTTCCCGCCTGCCGGGCGGTGAACCACCAGCCGGCGGCCGCGAACACGACGACGGACGCGATGGCCGTCAGAACGACGAGGGTGCGTTTGGTCATGGGGTGGATGTCTTCCGGACAAGGTGCATGAGAACGCCGATGGCGCCGAACGCGCCAACCGACAGGAGCGGGAGCGGGACGCCCCCGAGGATGGTCATGTTGTCGCTGGAGCAGGACGGGCCCGCCCCGCAGGGTTCCAGCGCGGCCGGCGCCACCCCGGTGAAGACCAGCGTGTGCCAGACGGCGATGACGGCGCCGATGGCGGCCAGCGGCAGGGCGTAGCGCCACACCGCACCATCCGTCCGATAGCAGGCGACGGCGAGGATCACCGCCAGCGGGAACATGAAGGCCCGCTGGTACCAGCACAGCACGCACGGGGTCTGGCCCATGATCTCGCCGATGAACAGCACGCTCAGGGTCGAGCCCAGCGCGATCAGCCATGCCGCGAAGAGCAAGGTCCAAAGCCGTCCGTCCGGCGCCGCCTCGGCCACGGGAGGCTGAACGGCGCTGCCGCCACCCTGCCGCCGTTTCGGCCGTGTCCTGTCTGTCATGTCGTCACTTCCGTCTTGTTCGATGTCACAGGCCGAAAATCGCGGGCCACCAGCCCGCCGCGACCACGAGGCTGCCCAGCGCGCCGGGCGCCAGCGGCAGCAGACGCGGCAGGCCGGGGCGCACACCCTGCTGCCGCAGGATGCGGTCCCCCAGCCAGAGGCTCCAGACCAGGCCGAGCAGGAACAGGCCACCCTTCGCCGCCCCCACGGCGGGCGCCCCCGCCAGAAGCTGAAGCGGGATGAACAGCTTGCCGCCGAGCCCGACCACCAGCGACACCATGGCGACGGGGGCGTACTGGTAGGCGAGTTCGGTGAAGCGCTGCCGGAAGCCGCCGTCGCCTGCGCCGCCCCGGCCCGCCAGGGCCGCGGCGGCGGCCGTGGTGGCCGACAGAGCGGCCGCGGTCGCCAGCATCACCGCGACCATGAAGCCGCTGATCATCGCGAAATCCAGCCACAGATAGACCTCGCGCCGCTCGGGATGGACGCTCATCAGCCAGCCCGGACCGGGGCGG
Source organism: Azospirillum sp. (assembly GCF_050789165.1). Classification (NCBI taxonomy): domain Bacteria; kingdom Pseudomonadati; phylum Pseudomonadota; class Alphaproteobacteria; order Rhodospirillales; family Azospirillaceae; genus Azospirillum; species Azospirillum sp. The sequence goes on along the minus strand of NZ_JBOZRT010000021.1, from coordinate 9,617 downwards.
ACGACCCCGTACCAGCCCTGCCCGATCGCCCATTCCCCGGCCATGGCGCGCAGGTCCTGCCACAGCGGCAGGATGCCCCACAGGAAGCCGCCCAGCGCGATGCCGGTGCCGAGGAACAGGAACCACACCTCGACGGGGTTGGCGTGGTGGTTCCGGATGCGCTCCACCTCCGCCCCGGGCCGGCGCAGGACGACGGTCATGCCGCCCTTGGCGCCTGGGTTGACGCAGCGGAAGCACTCGATGCAGTGCCGCGATTCCTCCTTGCGCGGCAGGTCGATCATCATCGGGCAGACGCCCTTGTCGGTGTAGGCGTCGCCGCCGGGCAGGCGCACCACCGGGCGGAACTCCACGGCCCCGAGGCGCGAGAAGATGCCGAGCAGCAGGCCGATGGGGCACAGGTGGCGGCACCACGCCCGGCGTCGGCGCCCGTAGACGAAGCCGACGACGATCGCCAGCAGCATGGTGCCGCCGAAGATCTGCGCAGCGGCCTCCGCGTGGGTCCGCACGCCCACGGTCTGCCCGAGGATGGTCACCACCACGAAGCTGGCGATGGGCATACCCTCCCACCGCATCCAGGCCGGGACGGGGCGTTGCGGCCCGATCCGGTTGCCCCATTCCGCCGCGGCGCCCATGGGGCACAGCAGCCCGCACCACGACCGCCCGGTGACGATCACCGACAGCAGCACCAGCGGAAACCAGAGGCCCCACAGGACGTAGTTGGCGAACGGCCCGACGTGGAAGGCCGACGCGTCCCCGACGGCGAGCGGGCCGACGATGAGCGCCAGGAAAGCGACGAACATGGCGGCGTGGACGTAGATCAGCCGGTCGCGGTGCTGGACGAAGAACGCCTCGATGGCCGTCGCGATGCGCGCCCGCGGCGGCGGTCCGAAATCCAGGGGCATGGCCGCCTCACTTGTCCGGAAGGGTCTGCGCGTAGGCGGCGACGTCGGCGATCACGTCGATCCCCACCCAGATGTTGGCCGGCATGGCCTCGCCCGGATGACCGTTGCGGGCGGTGTGGATCAGCAGGAGGGGGGTGTCCCTGGCGACCGTGCCAATGTACATCGGCGCCTTGCTGCTGGCGAAGTTCTGCGCCTTGCCGTCGTAGCCGTGGCAGACGGCGCAGAGGTTCTGGAACACGGCCTTGCCCCGCGCCGGGTTGCCGTTGACCGAGCGCGTCTTCGCGTCCACCACGCGCCCGGCGTCGTACTGGCCCTTGACCAGGAACAGGGCCAGACGTTCGGCGGCCTTGTCCGGGATCATGGCCGGCGTGTAGCGGTGACGGTCGTCGCGCAACGCCTTCACCACCCTGGCGGGATCACCACCCGCCAGAGGGCGCAGATCGGTGGCCTTGTTGCCGCCGACGCCCTTGTAGTCCCAGCCGTGGCAGGTGGGGCAACGCCAGATGTCCGGCCCCTTGGCGAGCGGCCCGTCGCCATAGCCGCCACCGCCGGCGCGCGGCTTGCCGGGCAGGGTCTGGTCGAGCACCTCGGCCCATTGCGAGTACATCCGCCCGCCGTAGGCGATGAGCCATTCCTCGGAGGGGTCGGCGGGTTCCGTCCTGATCCACTGTTCCTGGTAGGTCGCGCGGGAGTCCTGGGCCGTGGCGGAGCCCAGCAGGGCGAACACGGACATGAAGGCGGCGATGAAGGCGCGCATGGTCTCTCTCGAACAGGTTGCATGGGGCCGACCAGAAGCACGGGCAAGCCGATGCCCGGCCCGGCCAGCGGAGGATGCAACCGCGTTCAGATCAGGAGAACGACCGTGCGCCGGGATTGGAGGCGAATGTCGCGGTCGGTCGCCGCAGCCCGCAGGGGGGCGCCCATCCGTGGCGGCGCCGGCGCCATGGCGCTTGCCGGGAGAGCCGGGCCGCCGCCGGTCGGCGTCGGAACGGCATGGGCGGTGTCCCGCTTGCCCTGCTGGACGGTGGCCTCCATGGCGCCGCCCACGGGGGTATCATCGCAGCGCGGCCCCGACGTGAGGCCTGCACCGTCCGGCGAAAGGGCCGGGCCGCAGGGAGCATGCCCCATCACCTCGACGGCGCGATGGTCGCCGGACATGCACAGGGCGAAGGCTTGCTGCCCGGCCAAGCCGAACAGCAAGGTCACGACGATCCCCCAGCACGCGAGCACCCTGCGGTTCATCCGACCTGCATCCTCAACTCATGCCCCGTTTCCAAGAACGAGACCACCGCACTCCCGTCTTTGGGAATGGCCCGGCGGCCGAAAGCGGGCTCTCCCGCCATACACGGCCGTCCAGGATGATGTCGGCTGATATGAAGCAATAAGCGTGCCCGTCTCCGGCCATCGCTGCGTGCAGTGGCGGCGCCCGGTTCAGCCCAGGGCGCCGCGCCGCCGGGCGAGGAGCACGATCACCAGCACATAGGCGGTCGCGACCGCTTGGCCCGCGAGGAAGCTGCCTGCGATGCCGCCGGGCACGGCCGCGGCCATGGCCGCGCCGAGCGTCGCGACGACCCCGGCCAGCGGGACGAGCGTCAGGGCGGCCCAGCGGCGCATCGGTGCCCAGAGGGCCGGGATCAGGAAGGCCGCCCAGCCGACGGCGAACGCCCAGAGCGTCGTCTCGACGCGGGTCGCGTTGGCGTCCTTCAGGGCATCGTCGATCATCACCGCGGCATCGACGGCTCCGTTCGCCAGGAGCGCCACGTTGTCCCCGTCGATGCGGACCGGCACCAGTTCCTGGCCGGTCTTGTCGACCGCCGCGATCACGCTCAGGGGACCGTCCCGCAACGCCCGGTACATCAACCGGCGGTCGCCGTCGGCCAAGTGCTTCGCGGGGTCGGAGGTCCGGGCCTTGGCGCTGTTCACATGGTATGCGGCCCAGGGATCGCTTTCGGACAGCATCATGCCCGCTGGCAGGCGGTAATCCGCCCCCGGGCGCATGGGTTCGAGGACCGAAGGCGCCGCGGCGAGGAGTGGCTCCGTCAGCGACCAACCGCCGAGGCGCACGCCGGGGGACGGCAGATGGCGCATCTCGTCCGGATTCCAGCCGGCGTTCCGCCCGCTGCGGAACCGTTCCACGATGCGCTGGACGGTGAGCGCCCTCTCGAAGGTGACTCCTATGCTGGTGTCGGCGACCGGCTGTCCGACCGTCGCCGTGCCTCGCACATGAACGACGCGCCCGGCCAGATCCGGGGACGGCGAAGCGGGCTCGCTGCTGACGAGGAGGGACCGGAGCGCCCCCACCCGTGCGGCCTGCACCGCGGCGTCGGTGTAGAACCAGGCGTAGAGGCTGACGAGCACGAAGCTCAGGAAAAGGAACCCCACCGACGCCGCCATGAACGGAACTATTCTCTGGTTCCAGGACAGGCCCTGTGGCGGAGCGCCCGTGGCGGTCGTCGATTCGCTTTTCATGGTCATGGCAGGGTCCAGTCGCGGGGTGGCTCAGTCCGCGAGAAAGTGCAGGATCACGACGGCGATGAAGCCGAGGGTGGCCAACGCGCCGCACACTCCGCTGAAGAGGATCATCTTGTCGGTGTGGAACGGGTCGGCCACGACGGCAGCCCCGCCGTCCGGTTGCGAAGGCTGGGGCACCGCTTCGGAGGTTTGGTCGGCCTGGTGCGGTTCGGAGGACATCGCTGGGGTTCCGGAATGCCTGAACGGGATGGCGAACCCTACCCTGCAGGTCCCGCCCATGAATTGATTTTGGGCAAGCGGGCCGGTGGCCGTGCGCCGTACGGGCGATGATGCGGGTGGTCCGGGCGGCGACGCGGCCCAGATCACTGGCACAGGACGGGAGGACTCCATGCGGCATAACGATCTTTCCTCCGGCGCGGAGTTCGCCGGGTACACGGCGGTGGCGGTGATCCTGCATTGGGCGATGGTGCTCCTGCTCGCCGCCCAGTACGCCATCGGCTGGAGCATGCCGGAGATCCGCCGCGGCACGCAGCCGGAGACGCTGATCAACCTCCACCTGTCGGCCGGCGCGCTGATCCTGCTCCTCCTGGCGGTCCGGCTTGCGTGGCGGCTGACCCATTCCGCACCGCCGCCCCCAGCCGGCCTGCCGGGATGGCAGAACCGGGCGTCGTCGCTGATCCACGGGGTGCTCTATCTTCTGCTGGTCGTTGTGCCAGTGCTCGGCTGGATGAACGCGTCGGCGCGGGGCTGGACGGTGACGCTGTTCTCGCTGGTCCCGCTGCCGGCGCTGGCGGCGCAGGGCGCACCGCTGGGACGATCGGCCGGCGACGTGCACGTGGTGCTCAGCTACATCCTGCTGGCGGCGGTCGCGGTCCACGTCCTTGCGGCCTTGTATCATCGCTTCGTGCTGCGCGACGAGGTGATGCGGCGCATGTTGCCCGGTCTTTGACCATCCTCGGCGCAGTTCATGGGGCACCTCAGGACGCGCGTGCCACGCTCGCCGGCGGCGCGGCGGTCACGCCTCCGGCGGACGGCAGGGAGAGCGTCACGACCGTGCCCTCCGCACTGCTGCTCACCGACAGGGAGCCGCCGTTGCGCTGCACCAGTTCCTGCGACAGCGGCAGGCCCAGCCCCGTCCCGCCCTCGCCAGCGGTGCCCTCGGTCGATTGATTCTCGCTCAGCGCAAACAGGGTGGGGATGCGCTCGGGCGGGATGCCGACGCCGGTGTCGACGACCTCGACCACGGCCTGTGCGGTGCCAGCCGTCACCCGCACGGTGACGCTGCCGCCCTCGGGCGTGAACTTCACCGCGTTCGACAGGAGGTTGCGCAGCACCACCTCGATGCCCGGCGCATCGACAACGGCGAGGGCCGGCGCCGCATCGAGCCGCAGGTCCACGCCCTTGATCAGCGCCGCGCCCCGCGCGGTCTCGACCGCCGAGGAGGCGAGCGCTGCGAGGTCGGAGAGCGCCGCTGCCGGGCGGTTCGCCATTTGCGCACGCCCCCAGGAGGTCGCCGTATCGACGAGGTCCGTGACCCGCTGGACCTGCACCATCAGCAGGTGCGCGTAGTCCCCGCGCTGCCCACCGGCGGGCGCGGTCCCCGCCACCAGATGCGCGAAGGTGGTCATCGCCTGCAAGGGGCTCTTCAGATCGTGGCTGATGACGGAGAGCAGCTTGACCTTCTCATGGTTCGCCCGGGCCAGACTCTCGCGGTCGGCCGCCAGCAGCGCCGTGGCACGCTTGTATTTGTGGAGCATGACGGCCATCACACCGAACAGCGCAGCCGCGACCACGCAGTTGGCGAGGCCGATGCGCCAGTCGAACCGACCGCCGATGTTGGCCTCGTCGCTCAGCAGGAAACCGGTGAACGCCAGCGCCATGGCAATGGCCGCGTAGCCGTAGGGCGCGCACGGCCGCTCCTCCGACAGCGAGAACAGCACCACGACGAAATACGGATAACCGTCGAGGATTCCTTGCGGTACGGCAACGTCGAGCAGCAGCAGGCCGAAGGCGGCGAGCATCGCCAACAGGCGCGGGACCCGCGGGCTGCGGGAGGTGCCGTCGATCCGGATCATGCCGATGCGCCCCGGTTGCGTGGGTCGGCCGATCCTAATGCGCACGCCCGGCGCCCGAACATTACAACGCGTTCATGAAAGCGGCTGGCGGCCGGATCAACGATCAGCAACGACAGGCCCGCACCGTTTCAGTCCGGTGCGGTCGATCAGCAGCTGAAACGGTCCGCCGCCTGGGCCCGGCGCACGACGGTGGACGATGACAGACCAGACCGGGAGCGGGGCTTCCGATCAGGAAGGGAGGTAGCCATGCCGCCCCCCCGCCGACCGAAGCCCTGCGTTTCCTGCGCTTCCCAAGGTCTTCCCGTGGCGAGGGCCGACCTTGCGACCAAGCCCTTATGCTCGTTTCGCCTCTGGCAACCGGTCACCGCACACCGGGCCCATGCCCGTCTGACGGAGGTATCGATCCATGGTCAACCCTTCCATGTCGATCTCCGCTCGACGACCGCTGACAACGTCGGCGACAACCCGGCCGGAACCGGCCGCCATGGTCCAGCCCAGCGTTCCGTGCCCGGTGTTGAGGAACAGGTTACGCACCGCCGTTGGACCGACGATGGGCGTGCCGTCGGGCGTGTTGGGGCGCAGGCCCGTCCAGAACTCCGCCTTCGACAGATCGCCGCCTGTCGGGAACAGGTCGCCCACGACGTGGTCTAGCGGGCCGCGCCGCTCCGGGCGCAGGGTCAGGTCGTAGCCGGTCAGCTCCGCCGTGCCGCCGACCCGGATGCGGTCGCCGAGACGGGTGACCGCGATCTTATAGGTCTCATCCATGACCGTGGATTCCGGGGCGCCGGCCGCATCCACGATCGGCAGCGTAAGTGAGTATCCCTTGACGGGATAGACCGGCAGCTTCAGCCCCAGCGGCCTGACCAGCATCGGCGAATAGCTGCCGAGCGCCACCACGTAGGCATCCGCCGTCAGCGTGCCGACGTCGGTCAGCACGCCCGTGATGCGCCGCCCATCGCTCTCCAGACCCTGGATGCGCACGCCGTAGCGGAACTCCACGCCCAACCCGGCGGCCAATTGCGCCAGCGCGTTGGTGAAGCGGAAGCAGTCGCCAGTTTCGTCACCCGGCAGTTGAAGGCCGCCGACGATCTTGTCATGGACCAACCCCAGCGCCGGTTCCGCCGCCACGCAGCCGCTGCGGTCCAGCAAGGAGTACGGCACGTTGAAGCGATCGAGCACCGCCATGTCGGCGGCCGCAGCATCGACCTGCTTCTGGGTACGGAAGACCTGAAGCGTGCCCTTCGTCCGCTCGTCGTAACGGATGCCGGTCTCGTCGCGCAACGTGCGCAGGCAGTCACGGCTGTATTCGGCCAGCCGCACCATGCGGCCCTTGTTGATGCCGTAGCGACGCTCGTTGGCGTTGGCGAGCAGGCTCAGGCACCAGGCCCACATGGCCGGGTCCAGCTTCGGCCGGACAACCAGAGGCGAGTGCTTCATCAGCATCCACTTCACGGCCTTGCCGATCAGTCCAGGCGCCGCCCAGGGGGAGGCGTAGCCCGGCGACACCTCGCCCGCGTTGGCGTAGCTGGTCTCCAGCGCCGCCCCGTCCTGCCGGTCCACAACGGTCACCTCGTGGCCGGCCCGCGCCAGGTAATAGGCAGTGGAAACACCGATGACGCCGCTGCCGAGGACGATGACGCGCATGAGGAACTCCCGAGGTGGCAGGTATGCTTGCCCAGCCATTAGCAAATCGGAGGCCAACCTTCGGTCCCGCGAAAACCCTCGTTCCGACGGTGAATCAGGATTGAGATGCGTACACGGACGTTTACGGTGGGGGTAGAAGCGAAGGCTGAGGACGCGAAAGCAGCTAGGATTCCCATTGCCTGCAACAGGCTGTAAACAATTCAATACACTGTAAACATGCATGGACGCTTTCGCGGGACGTGGTACTCTGGCCTGTCCGTCCGTGAGGTCGCCATGCGCATCGACGTCGTGTTCGCCGACCGGGTCGGCATTGCCCATGAGATCCTGGCGGTGTTCGCCCGCCGGCAGTTGAATGTCGTCGCCGTCGAGGTGGATCCGCCGCACATCCACATCGATGCGCCGGAACTCGAAGCCCCGTCGCTTGATCACCTCGAGGCGGAGTTGCGCCGTGTGGTCGGAATCCTGTCGGTCACCCCCATCGACATCCTGCCTGGCACGCGGCGGCGGCTTCATCTCGACGCCCTTCTCGGGGCGCTGCCCGACCCTGTGCTCGCCGTGGATCGGGCGGGCCGGATCGTGGTGGCGAACGCGGCCGCGGCGGACGTGGCCGGGCAGGCCGAAGCGGCGTTGAGCGGGACTGATTTCGGCCGCCTGTTTGGTGACCCGGAGTTGAGCAACGTGGTGGTGGAAAGCGGCTTCCGGCTTCCGGGGCAGGAGGTGATGCTGAATGGGCGCCCGTTCCTCCTGGATGCGACCCCCATCGTGGAGGACGGCCGGGTGGCGGGGGGCGTGGTGACGCTGTTCGCGCCCAGCCGATTGGGCGAGCGTCTCCACGCTTTGCAGAACTTCGATGAAGCCGGCTTCGACCGCATCCTCGGCGACTCCGGGCCCATGCACGCCCTGAAGGCCCGCGCCGCCCGGGTCGCCATGGTGGATGCTCCGTTGCTGATCCTGGGCGAGACGGGCACGGGCAAGGAACTGGTCGCCCATGCCTGCCACCGGGCCAGCCTGCGGCGCGGCAAGCCCTTCCTGGCCCTGAACTGCGCCGCGCTGCCGGAAAGCCTGGCGGAGAGCGAGCTGTTCGGCTACGCCCCGGGCGCCTTCACGGGGGCGCAGCGCGGCGGAAAGCCGGGGTTGCTCGAACTGGCCCACGGCGGCACGGTCTTTCTGGACGAGATCGGCGAGATGTCCCCCTATCTCCAGGCGAAGCTGCTGCGTTTCCTCAGCGATGGCCGCTTCCGCCGCGTCGGCGGCGACCGCGAGCAGAGCGTGGACGTGCGGGTCATCAGCGCCACCCACCGCGACGTCGACGCCATGGTGGCGGAGCACAGCTTCCGTGAGGACCTGTTCTATCGCCTCAATGTCCTGAACCTGCAGGTGCCGCCCCTGCGTGAGCGCGGCGAGGACATCCTGCTCCTGGCCCGGCACTTCGTCGCCCGTGCGTGTGCCCAGGCCCGCCGTCCGCTCTGCCGCCTCACCGTGGCCGCCAGCGCCGCCCTGCTCGCCAACCCGTGGCCCGGCAACGTGCGCCAGCTCGAAAACGTGATCTTCCGCGCCGTGACCATGAGCGACGGCGCCTATCTCGACGCCGCCGACCTGGAACTGGCCGGCGCCCGCATGGACGCGGGTGACGGTGGCGACAGCGCCAACGCGGCAAGCTGGAGCGAGGCGCTGGAGCAGTTCGAGCGCACGCTGCTGCATCGACTGTATCCACGTTTCCCCTCCAGCCGAAAGCTGGCGGCGCGGCTGAGCACCTCGCACACGATGATCGCCAACAAGCTGCGCAAGTACCGGATCCCGGATGGGGCGTGACGCCGAGCGATGATTGCGGTCCCTGTCGCTCTGGCGCGCGCTCGCGGCGGCCAGCATCTGAGCTTGACGCTGGCCGCCGCGACAGGCGAACTGGTCGCCGGGATCGCCGCCGGCCCGACGGCCTCCATGCCGCTCGCCCCCCTTCCAGGCCGGGCGCTTCCGCAGCCTCTTCCAACCCATCAACGGTGCCAAGCCATGACCGCCCCCTCCCCGACCGGTGAAAGCCTGATCCCCTACGCCGAATTGGTGGCCCTGCTGGCGTGCATCTTCGAGCGCCATGGCTGCTCGGACACGGTTGCCCGGATCCTTGCCGAGAACTGCGCAGGCTGCGAGCGTGACGGTTCCTTCAGCCACGGCGTGTTCCGGATCCCCGGCTACGTCGGCTCGCTGAAGAGCGGCTGGGCGGACGGCAAGGCGGTGCCCAAGGTGGAGGAGGCCGGCCCCGCCTTCCTGCGGGTGGACGCCGCCAACGGCTTCGCCCAGCCCGCCCTGCTGGCGGCGCGTCCACGGTTGATGGAGATGGTGCGGGCCGGCGGCATGGCCCTGCTGGCGATCCGCAATTCCCATCATTTCAGCGCGCTGTGGCCGGATGTGGAGCCGTTCGCCCGCGACGGGCTGGTGGCGCTGTCGGTCGTCAACAGCTTCGCCTGCGTGGTGCCGCACGGCGGCCGTTCGGCGGTGTACGGCACCAACCCCATGGCCTTCGCCACGC